>DATMQU010000583.1:0-2393 GCA_035566715.1 Vicinamibacteria bacterium | reverse complement strand
ACCTCAAGGATCCCGGCCAGCCGCTCGAGCGTACGGGCAAGGTGGTCAAGGGAAAGCAGAAGATCGTCACTGACGGCCCATATGCCGAGACCAAGGACATCGTGGGCGGCTACACGCTCGTCGAGGCGAAGGACCTCGGCCAGGCGGTTGAGCTTTCTTACGGCTGCCCGATCTTCGAGACCGGCGGTCTCGTCGAGGTGCGACCCGTCCAGAAAATGTAGGTTGCCGCCCAAGAGGCGGGGACCCCGGACGATCGCGACGCCAAGACCGCCGACCCGGCTGGACTACTATGGCGGCAGGGAGGACCGCGCCGCGTGCTTTGCCCCTGCGAGCCTTCCCTTTGGCGGGAAAATGAACGGCGTGGACGCGCTTGTTCCGGGACGCGTCCACGTCAGCCGATTCGATCGGCCGACTTCGGGAAGCTGGCCCGGTAGGAACGGCGCGGGGGGTCTAGGCCCTGTCGACCCGCGCCCTGATTTCAGGACGAACGCGCCGTGGAGCTGAGCGAGCATCTATTCCGGCACGAGGCGGCCCGCATGGTCGCCGTTTTGACCCGGATCTTCGGAATCCACAATCTAGGCCTGGCCGAGGACGTCGTGCAAGACGCCTTCTGCCGGGCCTTGGAGGTGTGGCCATTCCGCGGCCTGCCCGCGAACCCTTCCGCCTGGCTCATGACGACCGCCAAGAATCGCGCCCTCGACGTGCTGCGGAGGGAGCGCACCCGGCGGACTTTTGCCCCCGAGCTCGGGCGAATGCTCGAGACGGAATGGACACTGACCCCCGTCGTCGAGGAGCTCTTCGGAGCGCACGCGATCAAGGACGATCAACTGCGCATGATGTTCTCCTGTTGCCACCCCCGGTTGAGCGAGCCGGCCCAGGTTGCCCTCGTGCTCCACATCCTGTGCGGGTTCGGCGTGAGCGAGATCGCGAGCGCGTTCCTGAGCAGCGACGCCGCCATTGAGAAGCGCATCGGGCGCGCGAAGAAGGTGCTCGCGGGATCGAAGAGGCTGTTCGATCTCGCGAACCAGGCGGATTTCGAGGCCCGCCTTTCGGCGGTCCAGCGGGCGCTCTACCTCCTCTTCAATGAGGGCTACCACGGTGCCTCGGCGGAGTCGGCGGTGCGGGTGGAACTCTGCCGGGAGTCAATGCGTCTGGGGGCGTTGCTCCGGGAGCACCCGCTGGCGTCGACGCCCTCCACGTACGCCCTCTCGGCCCTGATGTGCCTGCACGCGGCGCGCCTGCCCGCGCGCGTCGACGGCTCCGGCGGCTTGACCACGCTTTTCGACCAGGATCGATCGCTATGGGATGGGGAGCTGATGACCGAAGGCCAGAGGCTACTCGAGCTCTCCGCCTCGGGTCAGGAGCTGACGGAGTACCACGTGGAGGCCGCAATCGCGGCAGTGCACGCGAGGGCGCGCCTCCCGGAGGAGACCGCTTGGGGCCAAATCGTCTCTCTCTATGACAAGCTGATGACGATCCGGCCCTCACCAGTGGTGGCCCTAAACCGGGCCATCGCCGTCGCACAGCACGAGGGCCCCGAGCGGGGGCTGGAGGAGCTTCGCGCGATCGAAGACCGCGATCGCCTTGCCGCCTACCCGTTCTACCCCGCGGCGCTCGGGGAGCTCGAGCTTCGTCGTGGGAGGCCCGGGATCGCGGGCGGGCACTTCCGAGCGGCGCTGGCGCTCGCCCGCAACCCCATGGAGAGGCGATTCCTCGAGCAACGCGTGAACGCCTGCGAAGCGGGTGCTCCCGGGCCCAGGCCCTAGGAGACCGCCGCTCTTGGGTGTCGCCGGTCGGTAAGCGGGATCTCGTGCCCGGGGGCCCGGGTGTTGCGGCTCCGTCTCAGCGGTTCCCCTCGCTCAGAGTTGGCCGCGGCTCATCTCCCGTAGATCTTCAGCCGGCACTCTGGACAGATGCCGTGGGAGAACTGAGCCTCCGAGCGATCCCGCACGTAAACCTCCACCTGGCTCCAGTAGCCCTTGTCGTCCCGGATCTTCTTGCAGGAGGCGCAGATGGGGATCAGTCCGCGGAGGGTCTTGACGCTCGCCAGGGCCTCCTTGAGCTCCGCGATGATCCGCTCCCGTTCCGCCGTCATCTGCTTCCGCTCCGTGACATCGGTGACGATCGCGAGGAGGGCGGGCCACTCTCCGAAGGCAATGGAGTGGGAGACGACCTCCACGTCGAATAGGCTCTGGTCCTTCCTCCGGTGAACCTCGGGGCGCGGGATCCCCGGCCCGACGGTGTCGTCGGCAGGCTCGGGGGGGGCCCCCGGGCTGGGGCTGGGAGAGCGGACGGCCTCTAGCGTCAACTCCAGGAGTTCGGGGCGGGAGTAGCCGTATTGACCCACCGCCGCCTCGTTGACGGCCAGGAAGCGGAGAGTTTCGCGGTCGGCG
>DATMQU010000582.1:0-2397 GCA_035566715.1 Vicinamibacteria bacterium | reverse complement strand
GGGGTGGAAGCTATCGCCACTCGCCTGGTGCCAGCCATGGACAAGGCGCTCAAGGACGCGCCCACCCGCTCTGTCTCGGTGCCCTTGAGCGGCAAGCACCTGACGGCTTGGCGCGTACCGGTGGAGGGGGGCCTGCTCACCGTGGGCTTCATCGCCGACGCCCCCCTGAAGCCCGAAGTGCGACCCTCGGTCGACGGGGAGCTCAAGCGCGGGCAGCCCTAAGGGCCGCGCCGCAAACGTCGACGCGCTCGCCGCCATGGCCCTGGAGAAAGGCTCTTGGTGACCTGCCCGGACCCGCACTCCTACTTCGACCCCGACCAGCCCCGGACCCGCCGGCTCCGCTTGCGCTTGGGCGTCGACTTCGAGCGCCAGTGTCTGGAGGGTCAGGTCGTCTTGGAGCTGGCGGGGGCGGCCGCGGGCCCGCTCGACCTCGACACCAAAGGGCTCAGCATCCACTCCGTGGAGGCGAGCGAGGGAGCCCGCATTCCCTTTGCCCTCGCGGACCCCGAGGCGATCCTGGGCCGCCGCCTCCGCCTCCAGCTGCCCCCCGGAACGCGTGAGGTCGCGATCCGGTATGAGACGTCTCCCGACGCGGTGGGTCTCCAGTGGCTCACGCCCGAACAGACCGAAGGCAAGCGCCACCCCTTCCTCTTCAGCCAGTGCCAGCCCATTCACGCCCGCACCATGGTGCCCCTCCAGGACAGCCCCTATGTGCGGGTGACCTACGAAGCGGAGGTCACGGGGCCGGAGGAGCTGACCGCCGTCATGTCCGCGGCCCCGGGGGCCCATCGGCCCTCGCCCCGGGCGGGGGCCCGTACCTTCCGTTTCGAGATGCCGCAGGCCATTCCCCCTTACCTGCTCGCCCTTGCCGTGGGCCGCCTGGAGTCGCGCGATTTGAGCCCCCGCTCCCGGGTGTGGGCCGAGCCGGAGACGGTCGAGGCCGCGGCCTGGGAGTTCGCGGGTGTCGAGGCCATGATCACCAAGGCCGAGCAGCTCTTCGGGCCCTACGAATGGGACCGTTACGACATGCTCGTGCTCCCCCCCTCCTTCCCCTACGGCGGGATGGAGAATCCCCGGATGACCTTCCTCACCCCCACCCTGCTCGCCGGCGACCGCTCCCTCGTCGACGTGGTCGCGCACGAGCTCGCCCACTCCTGGACCGGCAACATCGTCACCAACGCCACCATGGACCATTTCTGGTTGAACGAGGGGTTCACGGTGTGGGCGGAGCGCCGCATCCTGGAGGCCCTTCACGGCGAGGCGGAGGCGGTCCTCGGCTGGGCCATTGGCCAGAAGGCCCTCGAGCAGTCGGTGGAGCGGTTCGGCGCGGAGTCGCCGCTCACGCGCCTCCGCACCGACCTCAAGGGCGTCGATCCCGACGACGCCTTCTCCTCCGTCCCCTACGAGAAGGGCGCGCGCCTTCTGGCCCTCGTCGAGCGCACGGCCGGCCGGGAGCGCTTCGACCGTTTCCTGCGCGCTTACATCGATCGCTTCCGCTTCACCTCCATCACCTCCGAGGAGTTCATCGCCTTCCTGGAGGAGAAGCTGCCGGGGGTGGGGGGGCGCGTCGACGTCGACACCTGGCTCTATCAGCCGGGCCTGCCCAAGAACGCGCCCGTCTTCCGCTCCCCTGCCCTGGAGGAGCTGACCTCCCTCGCCGAGGGCTGGTCCGCGGGAACGCGGCCCACTCCGGATCGGATCACCCGCTGGAGCCCCAGTGAAACGCTCGTCTACCTCCAGCACCTGCCGCGTCAGCTGGACCCCGCTTCCTGCCAATGGCTGGAGGCCGCCCTCGGCCTCTCCGCCCGCGGCAACTACGAGATCCTGGTGGAGTGGCTGACCATCGCCGCGGGATCTGACTACGCCCCTGCCTTCGGCCGCATCCGCGACATCCTCACCCGCATGGGCCGGATGAAATACCTCCGCCCCCTCTACACCGCGCTCGGCAAGCACGCCCGCACCCGCACGCTCGCCCGCGAGGTCTTTGCCGCCGCCCGCCTCCGCTACCACAGCCTCTCGCGCCGGGTGGTGGAGTCGGTCATGGAAAAGTACCCGCCCTAGCCGCTTCCCACTCTCGGAAAGAATCATTGACCGACACGAGCCACCGCCGGGAAGTGACCGACGACGACGTGAGCCTACCCGAGAACGCCTTCCGCGAGCTGGGCGCGGGCGAGGTCTACCGGCCCCTCGTGGGGGCGGACCGGGCGGTCCCCGAGGTCACCCTCCGGTCCGTGGCCCAGGGGCTGCTTTGGTCGGTGGTCTTCTCGGCCGCCGCCACCTACATCGCCCTCAAGCTGGGGCAGGGCATCGAGTCCGCCATTCCCATCTCCATCCTAGCCGTCGGTTTCTCCGTCTTCGCCCAGCGCTTCTGGGGGTCCCGCGCCTCCACCCTGCTCG
>DATMQU010000581.1:0-2517 GCA_035566715.1 Vicinamibacteria bacterium | reverse complement strand
CCCCCGCGCACGAAGATGGGGATCGTGCCCAGGGTCACGGGCACCCTGATATTGGCCCCGCCCGCCGCGTGGCGACCGGTCCAGAAATCGAACCAGTCCCCCTTGGGCAGGAACAACTCCCGCTCGGTCGCTCCTTCGCGGAGGACGGGTGCAGCGAGGAGGTCGCGGCCAAGCAGGAACTCGTCGTCCAGGTCGTAGGTGCGGGCGTCCTCGGGGTACTCGAGGAAGAGCGGACGCAGGGCGGGCACCCCCGTGAGGCTCGCCTCTTCCATCACGTTGTAGAGGTAGGGCAGCAGCTCGTAGCGTAGCTCGATGGCCCGCCGGTTGATGGCCTCGTAGGAGGCGCCGAAGGACCAGGGCTCCCGGTCGGGGGTGCCCAGTTCGGCGTGGGTCCGCATGAACGGGTAGAAGACGCCCGTCTGCAGCCAGCGGGTGTAGAGCTCGGGGGAAGGGCCCCTCTGGAAGCCGCCGATGTCGCTGCCCACGAACGACAGGCCGGAGAGGCCCATGCCCAGGAGCATGGGGATCGACTGGGCGAGGTCCGACCACGTGCTGGTGTTGTCGCCCGGCCATTGGGCGGCATAGCGCTGTCCCCCCGCGTAGGTGGCGCGGGTCAGCACGAACGGCCTCTCGTTCGGCCGCAGGCGGGAGAGCCCCTCGAAGGTCGAGCGCGTCATGAGCTGCCCGTAGACGTTGTGGATCTCGCGGTGGTCCGTGGGCTGGCCCTCGTTGTCGTGACGGGCGTCGAGAGGCATTGTCCAGGTGGGGGGGACGAAGACCGCGGGCTCGTTCATGTCGTTCCAGATCCCCGCCACCCCCAAGTCGAGGAGGGACTTGTGGAGCCCGCCCCACCAGTCGCGGGCCCCTGGCTTGCTGAAGTCGGGGAAGGCATTGGGGCCGGGGTTCCTCTCCGCGTGGGAGGGCCAGACGGGGCCCAGGTAGACGGAGCCGTCCGGGTTCTTGACGAAGTGGTCGCCGGCGAGGCCGGTCTCCCAGGGCTCGTAGCCCGCCTCCTTCTTGGGATGGGCGTCGAGGATGGTCACCATGCGGAGCCCCTGGGCGCGCAGGTCCGCGATCATTTTCGCGGGGTCGGGGAAGCGCGCCTTGTCCCAAGTGAACGGCTTGTAGGAATCGAGATAGTGGATGTCGAGCCAGATCACGTCCGCGGGGATCTTGCGCTCCCGGAAGCCGCTGGCCACGGATCGAACCTTCGCCTCGGGGTAGTAGCTGTAGCGGCACTGGTGGTAGCCGAGGGCCCAGCGGGGGGGCAGGGGTACGCGGCCGGTGAGGGCGGTGTAGCGCTCCACGACCTGCCGGGGGGTGGGGCCGTAGATGAAGTAGTAGTTCAGCTCCCCCCCCTCCGCCCCGAAGGACAGGAGGCTAGTCGACGCCTTCCCCACGTCGAAGCTGCTGCGGAAGGTGTTGTCGAGGAAGATCCCGTGGGCCCGGCCCTCCCGCAGGACCATGAAGAACGGCACCGCGACGTAGATGGGGTCGATGCTGGAGTCGTAGCCAGGGGTGTCGCTGTTCCACATCGCGTAGCTGTAGCCGCCCAGCTTGGCCCCCCGCTTGTCGAGCTTGCCCGTCTTCTCGCCCAGGCCGTACACGTGCTCGTCGTCCCGGAGCCGCTTGAAGGCCCTGACCTCGCGCCCGGCGAAGGCCATCCCCCGCTCCGCATCGTCCTCGTCCAGGGACTCCCCGGCCGCGGTCGCGAAGGCGATCCGGAGGGGATCGTGGAGCACGGTCACGCGCACGGTGGCCGTGGTCACGGTCGTGCGATCGCCCGCGACCTGGAAGGAGGCGCCCGGCTCGCCGAAATCGCGATCCGTCACCGCGTAGGAATGGTCACGACCAAAGGCGGGGGTGGGGGAGAAGCGCACGCGCACGATGTCGCGGGCGATCACGGAAACGGCCAGAACCCCCTGGGCGTTTCGGAAGAGGAGGGTGTTGCCCTGCCGCTCGGGGGCGGGCATCCTGCCGAGCGAGGTCAGCCCCGCCTGCGCGGGGGCGGCGGGGGTGAGGGCCAAGGCAAGGAAGAGGATGGAGGCGGCACGGAAGAGGCGCGTTTTTGGCATTTGGACCTCCGGACGGGCGAACGGCGGGGATTCTAGTCTAGATCGCCCCTCGGTGGAGGCGGGGAAATGTGCTCGCCTCGGCGCGTTCCAAGGAGGCCCTGGGGCGTCGTCGACCGCGCGCGCGCCCGGGGGACGGGCGATGGAGGGCAAGGCAGGGCGGATGCTGGCGCCCGCGGTGGCGGCGGTGGTTTGTGGGGGGCGCCTCCCCGGTCTCGCCACGCGCGCCCTCACCGCCGCCGCGAACTCTATGAGATGCGCGGATCCCCCATCCGCTCCAGAGCCTCCGGCGCCACGTCGATCCGTCGGTGATGGAGCCGTTCTCGCAAAGGCTCCGGGAGCTCCTCGCCTGCCGGGCCGCGAGCTGCCGGCCCCTGAGGCCGCCCGGCGCGTCGGGCGCCTCCGCCCCAAAAGCGGGCTCCGAGCCTCCGTGCAGCGCGCGCGG
>DATMQU010000580.1:0-4835 GCA_035566715.1 Vicinamibacteria bacterium | reverse complement strand
CCCCTGCATTATCGACCGCTGCGAGACTCCAACCGTGATCTCCGGAGGAGAGCACTATGTTACCTCGCCGCCGCCCGGCGCAACATCCGCCTCGCCCCCTTGCGGAAGCTGGCGACCGAGGCCGCCGCGAGCCGTAGGATGGGCCCGACCGTACGGCACTCCATCTGATACTATCGCGGGTCGAAAGCGGAGCAACCATGCGCAAGCTGATGTTCTCTTTCGTCCTTATGGCGTTATCAACGTCCCTTGTTTCAGGACAGCAGTTCGATCTCGTGCTGGAACGCGGACGCGTCATGGATCCCGAAACCGGCGTGGACGGCGTGCTCAACGTCGGCATCCGCGACGGAAAGATTGTCCGCATCTCGTCCGAGGCGCTGAGCGGACGCCGTGTTGTCCGTGCCGGCGGGCTGGTGGTCGCCCCCGGGTTCATCGACCTGCACCAGCACGGCCAGGACCTCATCAGCCAACGCGTCAAGGCGCTTGATGGAGTCACCATGGCGCTGGAGTTGGAAATCGGTGCGGCCAACGTCGCTCAGTTTTTGAAAACTAAAGAAGGCCACTCGCTCATCCACTACGGCACCGCGGCCAGCCATGTGGCGGCGCGAGCGCTGTCGTTCGGCGCCCCGCTGCCGGCCGGGGCCATCCTGCCCAAGAGCGGACCTGCGACCGATCAACCTGCCACGCCCGAACAAATCGAGGGCATGCGGGAGCGTCTGCGCGCGGAGCTTGACGCGGGCGGCTTGGCCGTCGGGATGGGGATCGAGTACACGCCCGGAGCCACTCGGCTGGAGGTGATTGAGATGTTCCGCCTCGCCGCGGAGAGGAGGCTGCCGGTCTACACCCACGCGCGCAGCTCGGGCCGTGTCGAGCCCGGCCCCACCGTGGAGGAGATCAGCGAAGTGATTGGAGCGGTTGCCGTCACGGGCGCTTCGCTGCACATCGTGCACATCAACAGCACCTGCCTGCGCGACGTTTTGGAGTGTCTCGCCATGGTCGAAGGAGCGCGCGCCCGCGGCCTGGATGTGACCACTGAGGCATACCCCTACATCGCAGGGATGACTTCCATAAACTCGGCCCTCTTCAACCCCGGGTGGCAGGATAAATTGGGCATCGGCTTCGGCGACCTCATGCTTCCCGAAAAGGGCGAGCGCCTCACCAAGGAACGTTTCGACGAACTGCATAATTCCAGCACGGCCCACTGGGTGGTGATTTTCAGCAATAAGCAGGAAGTCATAGACAAAGTGATCCCTCATCCTCTAGTGATGATCGCCAGCGATGGCCTCGAAGGCCATCCCCGTAACGCCGGCACCTATTCGCGGGTGCTGGCCCAATACGTACGCGAGAAGGGAACGATCACGCTGATGGATGCTCTGCGAAAGATGAGTCTCATGCCGGCGGAGATGCTGGAGCGGTCGACTCCCGCGGCACGGCATAAGGGCAGATTGCAGGAAGGCGCCGACGCCGACATCGTTGTGTTCGATGCGGGGACTATCAGCGACCGCTCCACTTTCGAGAAGCCCATGGAGCCGAGTGTGGGTGTGCGCTACTTAGTGGTTGGAGGAACCCTAGTCGTCGACGAAGGCAAGATCGTGCCGGATGTGTTCCCGGGCCGCGCGCTGCTGGGGCCAGGAAAGCGCTCAGCATCGTTGGCGCACAGCCCTTAAGGGGTACCTCTGTTTATTATCGTCGGTTGACCCTAGCGACTAGGCCCGGAGGAGCTCGTCGAGCGCTCTCCCCGGGGGGACCTCCTCCGGCTCTTGGCGGGGGCGGAAGATCCGGGCTCCGTTTTGGCCTTCGAGGCGCAGGCTACTTCCCTCGAGGCGCAGCCAGGCTCCCTCCCGAAGGGCCACGACCGGGGTCTCGTTTTCCTCCAGGTACTCGCGCAAGCGCTGCTCCCGGGTTTCGCCCATGTGCCGCGAGGAGGGGTCGGCGTCCAGGTAGTGGGGGTTGATCTGGAAGGGGACGAGGCCGAGGGCGCCGAAGCCCCGAGGCTCCACGATCGGCATGTCGTTCGTGGTCCTGATGGTGGGGGCGGCGATGTTGGTGCCGGCGCTCGCGCCCAGGTAGGGCATCCCCGCCCGGGCCCGCGCCCGGAGCCCTTCCAGAAGCCCGGAGCGCTGGAGCTGGTGGAGGAGGCGGAACGTGTTGCCGCCCCCCACGAACACCGCCTCCGCCGACTTCAGGGCGGCCGCCCCCGCCGCGTTCGCGGTGAGGCGGACGACCTCGATCCCTTCCGCGGCGAAGCGCTCCCCCACCTTCTGGGCGTAGGTGGCCTCGTCGCGGAGGGCGAAGGGGACGAAGTGGAGGCGCCGGACCCCCAGGAGATGCGCGCGGACCGCGGCCATGGCGTGGTCGAGGTAGCCGGAGCCGAAGCTCGTGGAGTTGGAGAGGAGGAGGAGCCTCACCGGCCCGTCTTGCGCTCCCCCTTGTCCTCGTACATGCGCTTGTCGGCCAGCCGGATCAGCGACTCCTTGGTGGAGGCGTCGCTCGGATAGGTGGCGATCCCGTACGACATCCCCAGCCGCACGTTGATCCCCTCCTCCTGGAGAAATGTGTGGCCCTCGATCAGCCGGCGCAGCTTCTCGGCCAGGACGGTGGCGGCCGCGAGGTCGGTCTGGGGGAGGATGACCACGAACTCGTCCCCCCCGTAGCGGGCCGGGTAGTCGGTCTCCCGCACCGCGGCCCGGATCAGGAAGCCCACCTCGCGCAGGGTGCGGCTCCCCCGGAGGTGCCCGTACTGGTCGTTGATGGGCTTGAAGCGGTCGAGGTCCGCGAAGATCAGGGACAGCATGGACCGGTACCGGTCCACGAGCTTCAGCTCGCGGTCCAGGATCTGGTGGAAGTAGCGGAAGTTGTAGAGCGGCGTCACCTCGTCGCTGATGCTGAGCTCGCGGGTTTTCTGGAAGAGGCGGACGTTCTCGAAAGCCAGGGCCACGGAGTCGGCCAGGGGCTGCATGCGGGCGAGGGTGGAGTCGTCGTAGCCGTTGCTCTGCTCGGAGCCCAGGGCCAGGACCCCGATGCTGCGCCCCCGGGAGTTCAAGGGGAGGAGGACGTAGGACCTTATCCCCTCCTCGAGGAGCCGCATGTCCTCGATGAACTGGTGGTGGTGGACGAGGTCTCGCTGGAGGATGGCCTTGTTGTTGAGGACAACGGAGCCGGGGCCGCTCCCCACCACCGGGATCACGGTTCCCAGGCCCCAGGTCGTGCCCTCGGGATGGGCCACCACCTCGATGTAGTCGCCGGAGTCGTTCACGAACCCGCAGGCCAGGCGGTCGAAGTTCTGGAGGGCCACGATCTCGCGCGCGAAAGCGGGGATCACGGTCTTCAGCTCCAGGCCGGAGGTGAGGGTGGAGGTGATCCGGTTCAGGATCTCCACCCGCTTCGAGAACGCGCGCAGCTCCGCGTAGAGGCGAACGTTCTCGAGCCCGTTGCCGATCTGCTTGCCCAGCGCCTCCAGGAACTCCATGTCCGGGGAGAGGCTCTCGATCCGCCCGTCGTGGAGGAGCAGGACGCCCAGGTCGCGGTCGCGGGTGGTGAGGGGCGCCGCCGCCAGCCAGCCCCCCTCCGCGATCTCGCGGACCGCGGGACGGCGCCGCACGAGCGTGGACTCCGCGAGCTCCAGGGCCCCCGCTACGTCGGGGAGGCCGCGCTCCGCGGCGGGGGTCAGCCTCTCGTCGGGACCCAGGACGAAAGTGATGCCGCCGGTGAGGTTCAAGGCCTCCACCACGTGATCGAGCGTGGTCCGGAGCAGCCCCGCCTGGTCGTGCTCGACGGTGAGGTCGTCCACCAGGGACATGAGGGCCCGGATCGTGCGGTCCTGGGCGAGGGGATCGCTGGCCACGGGGATGCGGGGCGCGGGCCGATCGGGCGGCTTCATGGGCCTCTCCGCACTCCGGGGACGCTCCCGGACGCTCGGATCATTCTAAGCGCGCTGGTAGGTCTTGGCGAGGGCCGCGCGCTCGACCCCCACCCGCGTCCGGTCCCAGCCCAGGGCCGCGGCCATGGCTCCCGCCACCGTCTCCAGGTCCGGCGCGGAAGGGGGTCCCGCCGTGCCCAGGTCCAGCCGGCGGAGCACGGCGTCTTCGAGCGTGGCCGCCATTTCCTCGCGCACCGCCTCCCCCACCCGCTCGGCGAGGGTGCCCTCTAGGGGCCGGGCCCGGGGGAGGGGGGTGATCGCGGTGCGGCACTCTGGCGACGGCCGCCCCAGGCGCCGGAAGACGAGGTCCACTACCTTCTCCGCCACCCCGCGGGCGGTCGTGTACTTCACCCCCTGCACGGAAACCAGGCCCGGGACGCCGTCCGCAGCCTCGTGGTCCACGAGACGGGGCCGGGTGGCGAGGCCGTCCGCCCCGCCCCGACCGGGTACCAAGCCGCGGTGGACGAGGACCACGTCGCCAAGGGTGAGGCCGACCCAGGGGTAGGCCCGGGCCGCCTCCGCGACGAAGGCCTCCACCGCCCCCGCGCCGTCCCTCTCCGCGGGCTCGTAGGCGGTGCCGAGGAGGGAGCGGTCGCGCCAGGGGACGAGAAAGAGGAAGCGCCCCCCGCCGAGAGCGCCCACCGCGTGGCCGCCGGTCGTCAGGGCCCGGCCGAGGACCAAGTTCATCGCGCGCAGGAGCGGGGCCTTGGGCCGCTTGACCCCCGCCCCCTCCAGAAGGTCGTCGACGCCCGGTCCGGCCGCGTTCAGCACCAAGCGTGCGCGGATCTCCAGCGTCTCCCCCGTGAGCGTGTCCTTGGCCCGGACGCCGAGGACCCGCGCGCCCGCGCGGAGGAAGCCCGCCGCCGCCACGTGGTTGGCGGCGATCGCACCCGCCCCGACCGCCGCGTGAACGAAGCCC
>DATMQU010000579.1:0-3582 GCA_035566715.1 Vicinamibacteria bacterium | reverse complement strand
ATCAAGGTGCGCAACCAGATCCGGACAACCGAGGAGAAGCTGCGGAACGAGATGCACAATGTAGTGCGGGCCGCGGAGACGGACTACCGGACGGCGGCCCAGAACGAGGCCAACCTGCAGGTCAGCCTCGACGTCGTCAAGCGTGAGGCCCTCGATGTCAATCGCAAGGCGATCGAGTTCGGCGTCCTGAAGCGTGAGGTGGAGAGCAATCAGCAGCTCTACAAGGAGCTGCTCAACCGAAACAAGCAGACCGGTCTCGAGACGGAGCTCAAGACCACTAACATCCGGGTGGTGGAGAAGGCAGAGGTTCCCCGCGCGCCCATCTCCCCTCAGCGGACGCGTAACTACGAACTCGCTGTCCTCATCGGGCTCGCCCTCGGCATCGGCCTCACCGTCCTTTTCGAACACCTGGACAACACCCTCAAGACGCCGGAGGACGTTAAGGAGCACCTGGGCCTGCCGTTCTTGGGTATGGTGCCGGACGTGGGAGCCCGGCCGACGGCCGCAGGCACTCCCCGGGCCTCGCCATTGATCCTGAAGAACCCCCAATCCGCGGTAGCGGAGTCGTACCGGGTTCTCCGGACGAACTTGATCTTCTCCTCCGCGGAGACCACGGGCCGGGCCCTGGTCGTGAGCAGCGCCAACCCAGGGGAGGGTAAAACGACCACGGTCGCGAACCTGGCTTCGTCCCTCGCCCTCAACGGGGCCAAGGTGCTGGCCGTAGACGCCGACCTCCGGCGACCCACCATGCACCAGCACTTCGGGATCGCGAAGACGCCGGGCCTCACCGACCTGATCGTGGGGAAGTGCCAGGCCTCGCAGGCCATCCAAGCCACCCGCTTCAAGGGGTTGCAGGTCTTGCCCTGCGGCTACGTGCCCCCGAACCCCGCGGAGCTCCTGGGCTCGCCAGCCATGAAGCACGTCGTGGAAGCCCTGAAGAGCCACTACGACTGGGTGCTTATCGACACCCCCCCCATCCTGGCCATGGCCGACACCCCTGTTCTCTGCCCTTTGGTGGAGGGCGTCATCCTGGTGGTGGGGGCGGAGGTGAGCGGCCGGCCCACCCTCCAGCGCGCGATCGATCAAATCGTAGGCGTGGGCGGCAAGATTGTCGGGGTCGTCCTGAACAAGGTCAACCTCGAGCGTAACTCCTACTACTACGGGCAGTACTACGGGGAGTACTACCGGGCTTACTACGCAGAGGGCTCCTCGCGTCAGGCCCGGGCGGCGGGCGACGAGCCCCGGCCTGGACCGCGGCCGGTCCGGCGGTCGTAAGGTCAAAGGCCTCAAGCACCGCTTGAAATGGGCACCCGAAAAGAGCTATGCTATAAGGGTCTCTCCCTGAGGACTGATATGCGCAAAGCCGCCGCCGTGCTTCTCGCGGGCCTCCTGAGCGCACCCCCGGTGAGCCTCGGGTCGGCTCCCGTCCTGGGGACGATCCAGGGGGTCGTGACCTTGGATGGGCGGCCCCTGAGCGGGGTGGCGGTGGCCTTCATCGACCTCCAATCCGGCAACGTCGTGCGGGCCACCACGGGCTCCAACGGGGCCTTCGAGACCAGTGCCGCGGCCGGGCAGTACGCGGTGACGACCGAGAGCCAGGCGGGCCTGGTCGTCGGACGGGCGCCGGTGCGGGTTGCGGTCGTGCCGGGGCGCGTGGCGTCCGCTGAGATCGAGCTCTTCGCCCAGTCGACGGCGATGCTGCAGGAGCCCCCCCAGAAGCCCACACCAACCTCGACGACGCCAAACGTCCCGGCGGCACAGCAGCAGCCTCCGACCACACCCGCCCCCACCAGCGGGGCCGGCGCCGCCATCAACTTCGAGCCCGTGACCTGTTTCGTGGCGGGGGAGTTCCCCCTCCTCGACGCGGGGATCGAGCCCCTGTCGAGCGTGGCGCGGGCCCGGACCTACTTCAAGGCGGCCCAGGGGCAGAACTTCTACTACGTGGAGATGACGCAGGACGCCGGACGCTTCTTTGGCAAGCTCCCTCGGCCCAAGATAGAGGCGAGCCCGCTCACGTACTACCTCCAGGCCACGACCACGGAGTTCGAGGAAAGCCAGACGCCCGAGATCGAGGCGATCGTGGTCGAGAAGAAGGAAGACTGCGGCGACCGCAAGATCGCCGCCTTCGGGCCTCCGGGTGAGGTCACCGTGTTCTCGGCGGCCACCGGGGCGTCCATCGCGCCCCTGGGCTTCGCGGCGGGCGGGGCGGCCATCGCCCTCGGCACCGTCCTGCTCATCCTCGGCGGGGCGGCGGCGGCCGGGATCACGACCGCCGTCGTGGCCAACCCCCAGTCCACGCCACCCCCAGCCGTCCCGACCCCCACTGCGGTCCCGGTGGCGGTCCCCACACCCATAGCCACGCCCACACCGATCACGACGTTCCGGTAAGGGGCGAGAGGGGCCACCGTCCCGAACGCCGAGCGGACGCTCAGCGCCAGCTGATCTGATTTTTTAGGCTGTCGCCTTTGTTGGCGGTGACGAGGACCTCGGTCGACCAAGCGGTCGTGCCGTCCATCCAGGACCCGGAGACTTCGCCGAGCAGCGCGCGCTGCTGGGGCTCCACATCCCGCACCTTGGAGGCGACCGGAGCCCCCGACCCCGTGCCGTTCACGGTGGTGGTGACGTTGATAGCCCCGACGCGGATCGCCTTCTTCCCATCGTTCACGAGGTAGAACTTCAGGTTGTAGTTGTCGCCGGGGCGAATGCCCGAGGCCGGGCTCATCTCGAACTCGATCCGGCCCAGGAAGTCGGGCGCCTTCTGGACGGCCGCACCATCGAAGCCGGCCAGTCCGTCCTGGGCCTTCTCCGTCTTGACCGCCGTGCGTCCGGGCACGAACTTCTTCCGGGCCCCGTCGCGGAGGGCGATCGCATTCGCCCGATCGCCCGCAGCCTTGGCATTGCCCGGGTCGAGCCGCAAGACCTCGTCCAGGGCACCGACGGCGGCATCGTACTGGCGGGATGCGAGCGCGCTGTCCGCCTGCGCCTTGAGAGCGGCCAACTGGGCCGCGGTCTGTTGGGCGCGCAGCGCGTCCGCGGAAGGAGGCGTGGCGGTGGCGGCAGGACCGGGCGTCGGCCCCGCTTTCTTGGGAGAGGCCGAGGGAGTGGGGGGAGCGGGCGTTGCAAGGGTTGGGGGCGGCGTGGGCCTGACGATCGTGACCGCTTCTTCGACGGAGGGGCGAGGAGTGGGCTCCGCCGCCGCCACCGTGGTGGGCGGAGGTGGAGGCAGGGTCGTATTCGGAATCTTTGTGGCCGGGGAGGGCGTTTGGACGACTCCGGGGGATGGGCGCAGCGCCGGCAAAAAGCGCCAGGCCGCGAAGAGCCCGCCGCCCACGACGGCGACGACGCCAAGGGCGAGGGCGGCGTAGAGACCGGTCCGCGAGGAAGCCTTGGCGGGGACGGGCGCAGCCGGAGACGCCGCCGCGTGAGGCCGCGGGCGCGGGCTCGGGGGAGCCTCCTTCTTGAGAGCGATGGGCTTTGCCGTCGGACTCGCCGGGGGCTTCGGGCTCGCCCGGGGCGTCGGGGTGCTCGCGGGCGGTGACGCGCTCGTAGGCGGGGCGGGGGTGGCGCTCGGGGGGCGCGCAG
>DATMQU010000578.1:0-3176 GCA_035566715.1 Vicinamibacteria bacterium | reverse complement strand
GCGCCGAAGAGCGGTCCCCGCGGCCGAGCCGCCCACTCCACTTGCCAGAGCGCACTCCTCCGCGTCAGGCCGAAAGCGTTGAGCGACCCCACCTCGGCCAGGTTGCGCAACTCGTCCTTGCGGAGGCCGGCACGGTCCACGAAGTCCTGGAGCGATGTGAACGGCCCCCGGGCCCGCGCGGCCGCGATCCGCTCCCCCGCTTCTGCACGCAGGCCGGCCACGTAGCGCAGCCCCAGCCGCACCGTTCCCTCCTCCAGGGTACAGGCCCAGCCGCTGCGCGTCACGTCCACGGGCCGGAAGCGGACGCCGTGGCGCTGCGCGTCCTTCACGAGGGTGAAGGGGTGGTAGAAGCCCATGGGCTGGTTGTTGAGGAGGGCGCAGGTGAAGGCCGCGCCATGGTGGGCCTTCAGGTACGCGCTCGCGTAGGCGATGAGAGCGAAGGAGGCGGCGTGGGATTCCGGGAAGCCGTAGAGGGCGAAGGACGTGATGGAGCGGACGATGACGTCTGCCGTCTCCCCCGCTATCCCCCGCTGCTGCATCCCCTCGCGGAGCCTTCCCTCGATCGCGGCCATTTTCTTCTGCGAGCGCTTGAACCCCATAGCCCGCCGCAGCTCCTCCGCCTCCCCCCCCGTGAAGCCGGCCACGGTCATGGCCATGCGCAGGAGCTGCTCCTGGAAGAGGGGCACCCCCAGGGTCCGGCCCAGGATGGGCTCCAGCGACGGGTGGGGGTAGGTCACCGGCTTCCGCCCGTTCCGGCGGTCCAGGTAGGGGTGGACCATTTTCCCCACAATGGGCCCGGGGCGGATGATGGCCACTTCCACCACCAGATCGTAGAAGCGCTCCGGCTTCATCCGCGGGAGGGTGGCCATTTGGGCCCGGCTCTCCACTTGGAAGAGGCCCACGGTGTCGGCCTTCTGAAGCATGGCATAGACCTCGGGATCGTCTGGAGGCAGGTGCGCTAGGTCCACCTCCACGCCCGTCTCCCGCAGGAGCGCGAGCGAGTCCTGGAGGGCGGACATCATCCCCAGGCCGAGCAGGTCCACCTTGACGATCCCGAGGTCGGCGCAATCCTCCTTGTCCCACTGGATCACCACCCGGCCCGGCATGGTGGCGGGTTCGAGGGGGACGACGGCATCCAGCCTCCCCTGGGCGATGACCATCCCCCCCGAGTGCTGGCCAAGGTGGCGCGGCAGGTCCTGGATCTCCTGGAAGAGGCGGGCGAAGAGCCGCACCCGCCGGTCGTCCGCGTCGAAGCCCGCCTGCCCCAGGCGTCTCTCCAGCGTGTCGCCGGGGTCCACGTACTCGAATCGACGCATATAGCGCGAGAGCCGGTCGATCTCGGGGGGAGGGATCCCCAGCACCTTGCCGACCTCCCGGGAGGCGCTACGGTCGCGGTAAGTGATCACGTTCGCGGTCATGGCCGCTCCCCGCGCGCCGTAACGCTCGTACACGTGCTGGATGACGCGCTCGCGGCGATCGCCGCTCGGCAGGTCGAGATCGATGTCCGGCCACTCCCCCCGCTCCTCGGAGAGGAAGCGCTCGAAGAGCAGCTCCATCCCCACCGGGTCCACGGCGGTGATGCCGAGGCTGTAGCAGACCGCGCTGTTGGCGGCGGAGCCCCGCCCCTGGACCAAGATCCCTTCCCGCCGGCAGAAGTTCACGATGTCCCAGACGATCAGGAAGTAGCCGCTGAGCTCCAGCTTGCCGATCAGCGCCAGCTCCCGCTCGATCTGCCGGCGGGCTTTTTCGTGATAGGGCCGGTAGCGGTCGCGGGCCCCCGCTTCCGCCATCCGGCAAAGGAAGGAGTGCACGCTCTCCCCCGCCGGGACCGGGTATTCGGGGAAGCGGTAGCCCAGATCCTCGAGCGTGAAACGCAGCCGATCGACCAGGGCCTCCGTGCTCCGCAAAAGGTCCGGCCGGTCACGGAAAAGCGCCTCCATCTGCCGCGGCGCCTTGAGGTGCCGCTCGGCGTTCTCGCTCAACAGACGACCGGCCGTGCTGAGCGTCCGCTTCTCGCGGATGCAGGTGAGAACGTCGAGCAGCGGCCGGCCCCGGGCGGCCGCATGGCGCACGCCGTTGGTGGCCACCGCCCCTAGGCCGAGGGCATCGGCCAGATCGAGCAGAGCCTGGTTCGACGCTTCTTGCTCCCGTCGCCGGTGGCGTTGGATGTCGAGCACGACCCTTCCCGCCCCGAAAGCCTCCAGGATCTCGGCCAGCCGATCGGTGTCCGGCGGCCGCCCCAGGGTCTCCACGCCGGGCAGGGCTACGAGCCCATCCACGCTCCCTTCCAAGGAGTCGAGGGGGAGCGCCCCTTTGCCCTTGGGAACGTCCGCCTTCATGCGGGTGATGAGCGCACAGAGGTTCCGGTAGCCCAAAGGGCTCTCGACGAGCACGGGGAGACTGCCACCACCCAGGAGGGTCAGCTCCGCTCCCACCAGCGGCCGGATGCCCGCGGCCCGAGCGGCCTTGAAGAAGCGGGGGGCCCCGGAGACGCCGTCCCGGTCCAGGAGGGCGAGGGCGGGGTAGCCCAGCTCGGCCGCGCGCCCCACCAGGTCCTCGGGCAGGGAGGAGGCCCGGAGGAAGGAAAAGGCGGAGGCGGCGTGCAACTCGATGTACATGGGGGGAATCTATACCTTCGTCTTTTCTTCGCTATGCTGGATCCAGAAGGGGCTCGGGGTCAAGTCCCCCCCTTTCCGCTACAATCCGAATCGCCATTCACCATTGGAAGGGCGCGCGCATGCTCTCCCGCCTCATGCGTCCGGCCTGGCTCCGGGAACTCGTGCCCTCCCTCTCCCCTACCGAGCGCGAGGCACTGGAGGCGGGAACGGTCTGGGCGGACACCGAGCTCTTCTCCGGCAAACCAGACTTCACCCGCCTGCTGAACGAGCCCTACCCGCAGCTGAGCGAGGAGGAGCGCGCCTTCCTGGAGGGGCCGGTGACGGAGGTCTGCCGTCGGGTGGACGAGTGGGAGGTCTCCCGGCGGCGAGAGTTGCCCCCCTCCGTGCTCCCCTTCCTGAAGGAGCACGGCTTTTTCGGTCTGAACATCCCCCGGGAATACGGCGGCAAGGCCTTCTCCGCCCTCGGATGCAGCGCCGTCTTCGGCAAGCTCGCCTCCCGCTCCCTGGCCCTCTCCTCGATCGTCCTCATCCCCAACTCGGTGGGCCCGGCGGAACTGC
>DATMQU010000577.1:0-8247 GCA_035566715.1 Vicinamibacteria bacterium | reverse complement strand
GCCCAGGGCGCGGGCGTTGCAGAGGATCACGCCGAAGAGGAGCCCCCACTTCACGCTGGGGAGCGTCACGCGGTAAAAGGTGGTCCAGCCGCCGGCACCCAGCACCCGCGCCGCTTCCTCCTCCTCGGTTCCCCCCGCCTGCATCACCGGGATCAGTTCGCGGGCCACGAAGGGGAAGGTGACGAAGATCGTGGCCAGGACGAGCCCCGGCACCGCGAACACGACCTTTAGGTCGTGGGCCTGGAGCCAGGGTCCCAGGTATCCCTGGCGGCCGAAAAGGAGGATGAAGACCATTCCCGAGATGACCGGGGAGACCGCAAAGGGAAGGTCGATGAGCGTGATGAGCGCGTTCTTGCCCGGAAACTCGAACTTGGCGATCGCCCACGCCGCGGCGACGCCGAATACGAGATTCAGGGGTACCGCAATCGCGGCCGTGAGCAAGGTGAGCCACAGCGCGGAGAGAGCCATCGGCTCCCTCACGGCGTTCACATAGGCGGCCCAGCCCTTTTGCAAGGCCTCCGCGAAGACGGCGCCAAGGGGGACGACGAGGAAGACCAAGAGATAGGCCAGAGCCACCAAGGTGAGCACGACGCGAACGGCGAAGGGCTCGGTGAGGTTCCGGGGCCCCGCGGTTAGCCGATTCTGAACGCCGACGATGGTGGCCATGCGGTCGCTCCTCCTCAGTCCGACGTGAGGCGGATGCTCCACGACTGGAAGCGGTTGATGGCGAGGAGCAGCACGAAGGAGGCCACGAGCATGACCACCGCGATGGCCGTGGCCCCCGCGTAGTCGTACTGCTCCAGCTTGGTGATGATGAGGAGGGCGGAGATCTCCGTCCGCATCGGCATGTTCCCCGCGATGAAGACGACGGATCCGTACTCCCCGAGGGCCCGGGCAAAGGCGAGCGCGAAGCCCGTGATCCAGGCAGGGAGGATGGCGGGGAGGATTACCCGCCGGAAGATCTGCAGCCGGCTCGCCCCCAGGCTTGCCGCCGCCTCCTCAAATTCGGGCTCAAGGCTGTCGATCACCGGCTGCAGCGTGCGGACCACGAACGGGAGCCCGATGAAAGTGAGGGCCACGGCCACGCCCAGAGGCGTGAAGGCGACCTTGATTCCCGCCTGGGCCAGCGGCCGGCCCAGCCAGCCTGTCTCCGCGTAGAGGGTGGTCAGAACGATTCCGGCGACGGCCGTCGGGAGAGCAAACGGGAGGTCCACGAGCGCGTCCACCAGCCGATGGCCCGGGAAGCGATACCGCACGAGGACCCAGGCCACGATCAGGCCAAAAAAGGCATTGATGACGGCCCCCGCCAGCGAGGCGCCGAGGGTGAGCTTGTACGACGCCAGCACGCGCGGTGCGGTGACGGCGGCCCAAAAGCCGCTCATCCCGAGGGTTGCGCTCTTGAGAAACAGTGTCGAGAGCGGGATCAGGACGATCACACTCAAGTAGAAGAGCGTGTATCCGAGCGTCAGCCCGAAACCCGGCAGAACGCGCGGGCGCTTCCAGGGAACCCTCAAGATCGCACCCGTCTCCCTCCTCGGGCTTCCATGTCCCATCCCTGATCGCCCGCCCGGATGCGCCCGCTCGTATCCCTCATCTTGGCTGGTAGATCTGGTCGAAGACGCCGCCATCCGCGAAATGCGTTCTTTGGGCTTTCTGCCAGCCCCCAAAAATCTCATCGATCGTGGCGAGACTCACCTTGGGGAACGTCGACGCGTACTTCTTGGCCACGGCCTCGAGGCGCGGCCGGTAGTAGTTCTTGGCGGCGATCTCCTGCCCCTCGGGCGTGTACAGGTATTCCAGGTAGGCCTGGGCGACCGCCCGCGTCCCTCTCTTGTCAACCACCCGATCGACCAGGGCGACGGGAGGCTCAGCGAGGATGCTCTGGGACGGCACGACGATCTCCACCTTGTCCGGGCCCAGCTCCTTGATGGCAAGGAACGCCTCGTTCTCCCAGGCCAAGAGAACGTCCCCGATCCCGCGCTGAGCGAAGGTGGTGGCGGACCCGCGAGCGCCGGAGTCCAGCACGGGGACGTTCCGGTATAGCTGGGTGACGAAGTCCCGCGCCTTTGCCTCGGTTCCGCCGGGCTGCCTGAGGGCGTAGGCCCAGGCGGCCAGGTAGTTCCAGCGGGCGCCCCCCGAGGTCTTGGGATTGGGGGTGATGATCTGGATCCCCGGCCGGACGAGGCCGCTCCAGTCCTTGATCCCCTTCGGGTTCCCCTTGCGTACGACGAGAACGACGATCGAGGTGAAGGGAGAGCTGTTCTGGGGAAGGCGCTGCTGCCAGTCCTTGGCCAAGAGCCCGCTCTCGGCGACAGCATCGATGTCATAGGCCAGGGCCAGCGTCACGACATCGGCCTCGAGGCCGTCGATGACGGCCCGCGACTGCTTGCTGGAGCCGCCGTGGGATTGCTGGACCTCGACCGTCTTCCCGCTCCTCTGCCGCCAGTACTTCACGAATGCGGTGTTGAAGTCCTGGTACAGCTCTCGGGTGGGGTCGTATGACACGTTGAGAAGCGTCTGGTCGGCGGCCGCCGCCAAGGTCGCGAGGGCGCCTAGAACGAGCGTGACGAGGGCCTGCCGGGCGCGAGCGTTCATGGGAGCGACTGCCATGGCTAGAAGCTCACCTGTCACGGAAGAGGATCGCGTGCCCAAACCCAGGCCCTGGCGTTGCGGGCGGATCTAGCGGGGTCGGCCCTTGGCGACCATTATCTTGTATGTCTACTCTAGTACTAGACATAATGACCCTCGACACTCCTCGAGCACCCGCATTTAGACGGCGGGTTTCTTGGGACGGCCTTCCAGGATGCGGCTATTGCGCTCCACCAGGTCGGCGAGGCTCGTATGGTCGAGGATGGCAGCGGCGGCGTTGCGTACGTCCAGAAACAGGTCAAAGAGGCCGGCGTGGCGGGGCTCGGTTCTGACTCGATGGGCCAGCTCTACGGCGTCCCCGAACGGAGCCAACGGTCCGTCCACGACACGGATCACATCGCCCACCATGATTTCTCCGGGGGGTCGGCGAAGGCGATATCCCCCTTCGCGTCCGCGCTCGCTAGCGACGATCCGGGCGTTCTTGAGAGTCACTAGGATCCCTTCGAGGAACTTCTCCGGTATCGACTCAAGGTCGGCGATCCGATGGATCTTGACCAATCCCCCACCGTAGGCCTCGGCCAGGTGGGTAAGGGCCTTCATGGCATACAGTCCCCGGTGAGAGATCCTCAACTCTATTCCTATCGAGTCAATAGATTATATAGTCTCAAGCCCGTTGTCAAGGCAGGCCTGACAGTATTTGCCTCCACAGCCGCCTGACGACCCCCCACCCTGTTGAGTAAAATCCACACGCGGGGAGAGCTATACCAAGTTCCGTGGGGTCCGCCACCGCGATTCCGTGGGAGGACCTGGTTGGGCGACACCTCCGTCTTTTGAGGGGTGTCGCTACCTGCCCTAGGGGGTTGAAATGCGGATTCACACCGTCAGGACCCTGTTTTTGCTTATCACAGGGGCGTTGGCCATCTCGGGATCCCAAGCGCAGACGACTGGAGCGAAGGGCGGCACGGCTCCGCAGCAGCCCGTCTCCCCCCGCGAGGCGCTCATCGCGCGAGCAAAATCCCTTGAACTCGACACCCCGTACGTGCCACCCCCAGGCGACCCGCTTGAGCATCACACCGCTGGCTACGCCAAGATCATGTGCTCGGCGCTTTTCATTACCGGGCTCGATCCCGAGTTCGTCGCTGAGAACGTCGGGTATTTCACCAGCCCCTACGCTGAGCGAGCGAAGGTGGGAAAACCCGTGATCGATCGGAGCGCGAAGACGGTGAGTGTGACGCTTCCCAATGGCGTGACGCGCACAGCCAAGTATCTGGGTGACCAAGGATGCGTGACGCTCCCAACTGGTAAGAGCTCCGTGAATTTCACACCTGTGGCGGTCAAGAGCCAACTCCCCGACCCTTCGACACAGCCCTGGCCGATGGGCGACGCACCCGCCAGGGACGCACCGCCGGCGGAGCTCGACACCGCCAAGGTCAGGCAGGCCGTGGATGCAGCCTTCGACCCCGCCGAAGGCATGACGGCGGCCTTCGTCGTGACCTGGAGAGGGAGGCTCATTGGTGAGCGGTACGGCGAAGCCATCACGGAGCACACGCCGCTCGAGAGTTGGTCGATGGGCAAGAGCGTGACCGCCACGCTCATGGGCATCCTCATCAAGCAAGGGGTCTACGACCTGTGGCAGCGGGCCCCCATTCCCGAGTGGCAAGGGGAGGGCGATGCGCGCGCCAAGATCCGCATCGCCGACCTCCTGCGCATGTCGAGCGGGTTACGCATCAAGGCGCCCCAGGATCCAGACTACGATCCTTCAAGCACTTATCCCGACCACCTCTATCTCTACACGGGCGGCGTCGACTCTTTTCACTACGCGGCCACGCGCCCGTTGCAGTGGCCGCCCGGCATGGTGGGGCGCTACCACAACACCGACCCCGTTCTGATCAACTACCTCATTCGCCTGGCCGTGGAGAAACGGGGAGAAGAGTATCTCTCGTTCCCGCGGCGCGCTCTTTTCGACAAGCTCGGTATCCGAACCATGGTGATCGAAACGGATCCCTTCGGGAACTTCCTGACTCAGGGGTACGACTTCGCGTCGGGACGCGACTGGGCGCGTCTCGGCAACCTCTATCTTCAGGATGGCATGTGGAACGGCGAACGGATTCTTCCCGAGGGATACGCCAAGTTTGTGGCCACAATAGCGCCGGCGTGGGAGGCCGATAAGCGGCCCGTTTACGGCGGCTTCTTCTGGATCAACGGCGACAGTACGTTCCCGGTCCCCAAAGAGGCGTACTACATGTCCGGTGCCGGCGGGCAGACCACGCTGATCGTTCCTTCCCACGACCTCGTGGTCGTGCGGTTGGGCCACGACAAAGGCAGCACACCTGGAACGCAAGGCCTGCGAAAGGCTCTCGCCCTCTTGATGGAGGCGGTGCCACGCCGCCCCGGCGGCCACTGAGCGTCACAGGGAGCAAAGGCGTTCTCGATTGGCTGTCCCGAGGCTCATTGCAATCCGCCGCACACTGTAGTAGGATCTACGGGCCTAGTAGGAGACATGAGAAGAAGCCGCCTTTCGAAGGCCGAGACCCGGATCCTGGAGCAGTGCTGGAAGCTGGGCACCTGTTCCGTGCGCGAGATCCTCGACAGCCTGCCGGAGGACGAGCGCGTCGCTTACACAACCGTACAGACGCTCGTCTATAGGCTGGAGGAGAAGGGCGCGCTGCGCAAGGTCAAGAAGATCGGCAACGCGCAACTGTTCGAGCCGGCAATCGGCCAGGACGAGTTCCGCAGCGGGTTAGTCAGCGAGCTGCTGGAACTGTTCGGCGGGTCGCCGAGGCTGCTGGTCTCGGACCTGCTCGAGACGGGCACCCTCACTCTCAAGGACCTGAAGACCCTGCAAAGCGAGGCCGCCAAGGGCAGGGGCAGTCGTGGGGGGAAGTGACATGCATGTGCAGGTCGCCCGCGTGTTGTATTACTTCGAGGTCCACCTCCTGTACGCCACGATGGTGGGCCTCGCGGCGTGGGCGCTGACCTCAATCCGCCTGGGCAGCGCCACCACGAAGTACTGGATCTGGGTGGCGACCGCTCTCAACTTCATCGCGCCGCTGGGCGCGATCCTCGACAAGCTAGGGATGAAGTATCTCTCGTGGGCCACGCCGCTCAACGTAATGGGCGAGCTGGGGTTTCGGATCGCGCAGAACGTACCCGTCGCTACCATGATCGGCACCGTGTGGTTGCTGGGCGCGAGCCTCATGTCCGCACGGCTCTGGCTGCGGCTACGGGCGGAAGGATCGGGCGTACGGGCTGATCGCACACCCGGGTTCCTAGTTCACGGCATGCCGGTTAGGTTCCAAGCGAGCGGGCGAGGTCCGGCCGTGGACGGGGTGCTGCGCCCGCAGATCTCGCTGCCCACGGGAATCGAGCGGGTCCTGAGCGAACGCGAACTCAACGCCGTCATCCTGCATGAGCTGACGCACGCCCGGAGGCGCGACAACCTGATCCGGCTGGTCTACGAATTGGTGCTTTCCGTGCTTTGGTTCCATCCCTTGGTGTGGGTCGCCGGCTCGCAGCTTTCATTGTACCGTGAGCTCTCCTGTGACGAGTCGGTGATCCAGAGGGCTCAGGGGCGGGAATTGGTATCGGCGCTTGCCAAGCTCGCGGCTCCGCGAGAGCCGCTGCTGCTGCAGGCCACGGCATCGTCATTCATCAGCCATCGTCTTGCACGGCTCGCGGCACGGCCTCAGCGGTTGTCCCGCGTAGGGAGCGCACTGCTCATCGCGGCATTTGGCGCTGCCCTCACCGGAGGCGTCCTGGGGACGGTGGCACACACCGCTTGTTGTTTTGTTGCCCGGAACTGACCCTCGGCGATCGGTATGAGAGGGAAGAGCTGGCGCATCCTGTGCGTAGCAGCGTTGCTGTGCCCTGAGTACGCGGCCGCGCAACGCGTCGACGCGCTCAAGCCGGGAGCGCGGAAGTACGTGAGCGTCGGCACGCCGAAGGTGGTCCTGGAGCACGTCGAGGTCATCGACGGCACGGGGGCGGCGGCGGTGAGGGACCAGAACATCACGCTGGAGGGCGGCAAGATTACGGCGATCTCAGCCGGTGCAGACGTACCCGCGAGCGAGGGGACGACGGTTCTCGACCTACGCGGTAAGGCCGTGATACCGGGCATCGTCGGGATGCACAACCACCTCTTCTATCTAGCCTTCCCCGGGCTCGCCGCCGACTACACCTTCGAGCGCCCCGCGCTTTTCCACGAGATGAGCTTTTCGGCGCCCCGCCTGTACCTAGCGAACGGCGTGACCACGATGCGGACGGCGGGCAGTGTCGATGCGTATACGGACGTGCGGCTCAAGCAGGCCATCGAGGCGGGCACGTTGCCCGGACCGCACCTGGACGTCACCGGTCCTTACCTGGAAGGCGTCAGTGACAACCAGAATCTCCAGATGCGCCAACTCACGGGGCCGGAGGACGCGCGTCAGACGGTGGCCTATTGGGCGGAGCGCGGCGTGACATCGTTCAAGGCGTACGCGCACATCACGCGAGAGGAAATGCGCGCCGCGGTGGAGGAGGCGCACAAACGCGGCCTGAAGGTCACGGGACATTTGTGCTCGGTCACTTACCTGGAGGCGGCGGAGATCGGGATCGACAACCTGGAGCACGGATTCTTCGGCAATACCGAGCTCGACCCCGGCAAGAAACCGGACATGTGCAGCGATAGCGCCGGCGACTACACCCTCGAGCATATGGCGCCTGGCAGCGCGGAAGCGGAGCGCCTGATCGGGACGCTGATCAGGCACCACGTGGCCATCACCTCGACGCTGCCGGGCACAGCCGCTTCCCTGCCGGACGAGGGAGCGCTCGGCGGCCGGCCCCCGGTGCGTCCGGCGGTGCTGGAAGCCATGTCGCCTGCCGCGCGCGAGGCGTATCTCGCCTGGAAGAATCGGCCCGCCAACAAGTCAGCGCAAGCCGCCACCGCCCTTCTGTTCCGCCGGGAAATGGAATTGGAGCGTGCCTTTGTGGCGGCGGGTGGGCTGCTGCTGGCGGGACCCGACCCGGTGGGGATAGGCGGCAATATCCCCGGCTTCGGCGACCAGCGCGAGATTGAATTGCTAGTGGCGGCGGGGTTCACGCCGGTGCAGGCGATCCGCATTGCGACCCTGAACGGCGCGACGTTCCTCGGCCGCCAGGACCACATCGGCTCTATCGCGGTCGGCAAGAACGCTGACCTCGTCGTCGTGAATGGCAACCCAGCTACAAACATCGCTGACATCGAGAACGTAGAGATCGTCTTCAAGGACGGCGTCGGATACGACACCAGGAAGCTGCTGGATTCAGTGAAGGGGCACTATGGAGAGTACTGACCGGCACACGTGGGTGGTGTTGGCGGCGCTCGTTGTCGCCCAAATGTCTACCGGCCAGCTTTTCGCGCAGGTCACGCTCCTGAAGGCCGGACGCCTGCTCGAGCCGAGGAACGGGAACGTATCTTCGCCGGCCGCGGTGCTGATCGAGAACGGAAAGATCAAGGAAGTGGGTTCGCCCGCCCAGATGCAGGCGAAAGCGCCCGCCGACGTCAAGATCATCGACCTGGGAAGCGCCACGCTGCTACCTGGGCTGATCGACAGTCACACGCATCTGCTTCTCGACGTGATTGTGCCGCCAGAAGCCGAGAGCGCGCGCCATGTTAACGGCGACTTTGCTCCGGGGTTATTG
>DATMQU010000576.1:0-8969 GCA_035566715.1 Vicinamibacteria bacterium | reverse complement strand
GACCCTTCTTTGTGACCTACAACCATCAGATGGAGGAGCCGGACAGCCTGGAGATTGCCGTGAATCCCCTTCTTGGGACGCAGCGAGGCGGGGGCGCCTTCTTGGCCTCCTGGATCGAGCTCGAGTACGGCGTCAAGGGGTGGTGGACAACGGAGTTCTATCTCGACGGCCAGGCCACCCGGAACGACAGCGCGGTTCTGACCGGGATCCGCTGGGAGAACCGATTCCGGCTGGAGAGGCTCGAGCACCGCATCAACCCCGTTCTCTACTTGGAGTTTGAGAGCCTCAACGAGGCCGACAAGACCCTTCTCGAAGTGGTCGGACACGACGTCGAAGCCGACCACGCCGTGCCCAACGACCAGTCCCGACGCGCGAGCAAGCGGGAGCTGGAGGTCAAGCTGCTGCTCTCCAGCAACTTCAAGGGCTTCAACCTGGCGGAGAACTTCATTGCCGAGAAGAATCTGGCCAACACCCCTTGGGAGTTCGGCTATGCCCTGGGCTTCAGCCGGCCGCTGGCGCTGGCCGCCTCGCCCGACCCCTGCAGCCTCTGCGCGGAGAACTTGGTCCTCGGCGTGGAGATGTACGGCGGCCTGGGCGACGGCCGCGGCCTCGGACTCAGGGACACGTCTCATTACATCGCTCCGCTATTGGCTTGGAACCTTCCAAGCGGAATAGCGTTCCGTGTTTCCCCGACCTTCGGCCTGAACGGCAATAGCCACCGCTTCCTGCTGCGCTTCGGAGTGTCGTACGAGATCCCGGGCCTGGGCCGCCGGCTCCGGCGGATGTGGGGGGGGGACGGAGCATGAGCTGTCGTCGGGCACTGATGGCTCTGCTGCTTGCAACGTGCGCCACGCTCGGCTTGGCGGACGGGGGTGACGAACCGGAGAGCGGTGCGGTGGGGCTGGAGAGAGCGCCGGCCACGGCCGCTTCCTGGGCGAATCCCTTCGCCGGCGACCCGCGGGCTATACGGGCGGGCCACAAGCTCTTCCAGCGCCATTGCGCCGAGTGCCACGGTGACAACGCCCTGGGCCGGGGCAAGGCGCCCCCGCTCATCTCACGCCGAGTACAAGGGGCACCCGGGGGAGAGCTCTTTTGGTTCCTCACCAACGGCGATCTGGGCGGGGGAATGCCGGCGTGGTCTCGGCTGCCGGACGCTCGACGATGGCAGCTGGTGAGCTTCCTCAAGACCCTCTCCCCCCCTGCGGCCCCCTGATGACAGGGAGGGCCGCCCGGTGCACAAGGCCGCCGCTCAACTCCGTCCGGCGGAGCCTCTTACTGGGTAACGCGCCAATCGGGGCCAAAATCACTCATCTCTATCTGTGGTTAGCGTTTCGGCGGCATTCCTTGGCACCCAGGACCCCCCCTCCGGAGCCGTAAGAATTGACGTCGGGCAGGCAAGCCGAAGCGGCACGGCCGCTCCGGTCGCGACGGGCTTCCCGTCCAGGCGCGTGGACCTCCTGCCGTCGACCGTTGCGCCCTTGGACAGAGTAATTGCATAGTGGATGCATGGGAACGAAAGCGCTTGTCCTCGCGGGCAGGCACGTACGCCTCGAAGCGCTTGAGCGGCGGCACGTCGACGGCTTGGCCGCGGCCTCCGCAACCGACCCCTCCCTCTACCAGTGGAGTCCCGTTCCCCGGGGCGAGGTCGAGACCAAGAGCTACGTCGACACCGCGCTGACCTGGCGGGACGCGGGGAGCGCGGTGCCCTTCGCGATCGTCCGCCTGACGGACGGCGTCATCATCGGGTCCACGCGCTTCTGGAACCTGGAGCGATGGTCGTGGCCGCCCCAGCACGAGCGGCACGGTCGCCCGGCTCCCGACGTCTGTGAGATCGGCTACACCTGGCTGAACCGCTCGGCGATCCGGACGGCCGCGAACAGCGAGGCCAAGCTGCTCATGCTGACGCACGCCTTTGAGACCTGGCAGGTTCTCTGCGTCTCCTTTTACACGGATGCGCGCAACCAGCGTTCCCGCGCCGCGCTCGAGCGCCTCGGCGCTAAGTTCGAGGGAATTCTCCGATCCCATCGGATGGCGGCCGACTACATCGCTCGCGACTCGGTGCGCTTCTCGATCCTGGCGTCGGAATGGCCGGCCGTAAAAGAGCACCTAAGCCGCCTCCTGGACCGGCCCTAAAGCTAGTCGCTCCAGCTACTTCCATCGAGGTGAGCCCGGCGTGGCCCCGCCCGCGGTCGCTGGTCCGTTCCGTTGTATCCTGAGTCATGACCACCGCGCCCTTCGGCTTCCTGCGCGTGGGGGCGGCCTGTCCCCCGGTGGCGGTGGGCGACCCCGAACGCAACGCCGCGGAGTCCCTGCGGGCCGTGCAGCAAGCCCGGGAGCGGGGCGTGCAGGTCCTCGTCCTCCCGGAGTTGGGCCTCGCGGGCTACACCGCGGGCGACCTCTTCTTCAGCCTGTCCACCCTGGTGGCGGGAGCGGAGCGGGCTCTCGGGTGGCTCCTGCGCGAGACCGCCTCCCTGCCCATGGTGGCGGCGGTGGGCCTGCCCGTGGCCCTGGATGGCCGCCTCTTCAACGCCGCCGCCGTGATCCAGGGGGGGCGGCTGCTGGGCGTGGTCCCCAAGACCTTCCTCCCCGGGTACGGCGAATATTACGAGGAGCGCTGGTTCTCGTCGGCGCGGGAAGCCACCAGCAAGAGCGTGCGCCTGGCGGGGGCGGAGGTGCCCTTCGGCACCGACCTCCTCTTCGGCGTGGAGGGCGAGCCGGGGGTGACCCTGGCCTTGGAGATCTGCGAGGATCTGTGGGCGCCCATCTCCCCCAGCAGCCGGCAGGCGGTGGCGGGGGCCACCGTCCTCCTCAACCCCTCCGCCTCCCCCGACCTGGTGGGGAAGGCGGATTACCGCCGGGAGCTGGTGCGGCAGCAGTCGGGGCGGACGCTGTCCGCCTACGTCTACGCGAACGCCGGCGTCCACGAATCCACCACCGACCTCGTCTTCGGCGGCCACTTGATGGTGGCGGAGAACGGTCTGCTCCTGGCGGAGGGAGAGCGGTTCAAGAGGAGCGGGGACCTCATCGCGACGGACGTGGACACGGAGCGGCTGCAGGTGGAGCGGATGCGCCAGACCTCCTTCGCGGACGCGGTACATCCCCGCGGTCCCGAGCCCCGCCGCGTCCCCCTCCGGCCCATCCCTCCCCCCGACCCCCACCGGCTGCTGCGCGCGGTGGATCCGCATCCTTTCGTCCCCTCCGACCCGGGCCTCCTCGACGAGCGCTGCCGCGAGGTCTTCTCCATCCAGACCGCGGGCCTGGCCCGCCGCCTCGAGCACACCGGGATCCGCCGCCCCGTGCTGGGGATCTCGGGCGGGCTCGACTCGACCCTGGCCCTGCTGGTGGCGGTGCGGACGGCCGACCTTCTGGGGCTGCCCCGGCCGGGGGTTCTGGCCGTGACCCTCCCCGGCTTCGGCACCAGCGAGCAGACCCTCACCAACGCCCGCCGCCTGGCCACCGCTACCGGAGCCAGCCTGCGCGAGATCGACGTCCGGCCCGCCTGCGCTCAGCACATTCGCGACATCGGTCTCGATCCCGAGGACCGCACGAGCGCGACCTACCAGAACCTGCAGGCCCGCGAGCGCACCCAGGTGCTGATGGACCTCGCGAACCAGGAGGGGGGTCTGGTCGTGGGCACGGGGGACCTCTCGGAGTTGGCGCTGGGCTTCTACACCTTCGGCGGAGACCAGATCGCGATGTACAACGTGAACGCGGGGGTGCCGAAGACCCTGGTGCGCCAGCTCGTGCGCTGGGTGGCGGAGCACCAGGCGGGGGCCGCGGAGCGCTCGGTGCTGCAGGCGGTCCTGGACACGCCCGTCTCCCCGGAGCTGCTCCCCCCCCGAGCCGACGGGGCCATCGCCCAGAGAACGGAAGAGATCGTCGGCCCCTACGAGCTCCACGACTTCTTCCTCTTCAGCTTCGTGCGCCTGGGGGCGGGTCCGCGCAAGACGCTCTTCCTGGCCGAGCATGCTTTCGCCGATCGCTATCCGGCGGCGACCCTCCGGCGGTGGCTGCGCGTCTTCATCGAGCGCTTCTTTGACAGCCAGTTCAAGCGATCGGTGATGCCGGATGGGCCCAAGGTGGGCTCGGTCGGCCTGTCCCCACGCGGGGACTGGCGGATGCCCAGCGACGCCTCCAAGGAAGCCTGGCTGCGCGAGCTCTAGCCGCCTCTCCCTGCTGAGCGGCCCTGACCGAGCGGCGGCCCGCCCGACCCCGCTCCCGGCCAATGCTACACTCGCGGGCGCAATGCTCGTGGTGCTGCTCTGCTCCCCCCGCTCGCTGGAGGGCGAGCTGAGCCAAACCGTGCTCTGGGGGCAGAACGTGGAGCGGCGCGTGGCCCGGGACCGCGAACAGGCCCGCCTCCTGGCCGCGCAGGGGAAACCGGACATCATCGTGGTCGACCAGGACCTCGACGGGGCGGTTCGGCTGGTGAGCGCTTTTCGTGAAGACCCCTACACGCGCAAGATCTCGATCGTGGCCCTGGCCCGCGGCGATTTTGATCCCTCCGAGCTGGAGCTTCTCCAGGCGGGCGCCAACGGCATCCTGCGCATCCCGCCCGGGCCGGACTGGGACGATCGCCTCGTCCGCCTCATGCACGTCCCCCAGCGCCGCGAGGGTCGCTTCGGGGTTTCGTTGCGGCTGGACGCCGAGTTTGAGGCGGGGGGGGAGGCCTTCCCGGCCAACGCCCTCAACTTGAGCGTTAACGGCATCTTGGTGGTGTCCTCGCGCCTTCTCAAGATCGGTGACGACGTGCACTACGCCTTCCAGATCCCCGGCGATCCCGTCGTCATCGACGGCTTCGGAACGGTGGTGCGCCAGGGGACGGAGCCCCTCCAGTACGGCATCGAGCTGACCCACGTCAAGGGCGACGGCCGCGTCCGGATCAAGAAGTACGTGGAGGCGGAGGGGACGGGCCTCGGAGGCCGCTGACCCCCCGGGCGGTGATACACTCGCCCTTCCATGCGCAGCGTTCTCCTCTGCTCGACGTCGGATCTGGAGGAGGACCTCGGGCGGACTCTTCTCTGGCGCGAAGACATCGCGCGTCTCGTGGCCGCCCGCGCGGAATACGCGCGCACGCTGGCCGTGGCCGCCCGGCCGCAGATGGCGGTGGTCGACCGGGACCTGCCGGGGGCGGGAGAACTGATCGCGGACCTGCGTCGGGACCCCACGACCCGTCCCCTCTCCATCGTGGTCCTGAGCCGGGGCGACTTCGACGGCGTGGAGCTCGACCTGCTGGAGGCGGGGGCCAACGCCATCCTGCGCTTGCCCGCGGGACCCGAGTGGGACGAACGGCTGGCCCGGCTGATCCAGGTGCCGCTCCGCAGAGAAGGCCGCTTCCCCGTGCATTTCGAGGTGGAGGCCGAAGCCGGCTCCCCGCCCACCTCCGGCCTGGCCCTGGCCTTGAACTTGAGCGTACGCGGGATGCTGATGCAATGCTCCCTGCCCCTCGGGATCGGGGACGACCTCGACCTGGGCTTCCGCCTATTGGAAACGGACCCTCCCGTCACGGTCCGGGGTCGCGTGGTTCGCCAGACCAAAGGGGAGCGCTTCGGGCTGGAGTTCCATCGCTTCGTCGGGGACGGTGAAGAGCGGGTGGCCCAGTTCGTGGGCGCCCTGGCCACCCCCCTGACCGCGATATAATCCCGGTCTTGCGCGCCCGCCATCCGCTGCCCCTCCCCTAGCGAGGAACCCAACCGGAAGATGGAGATCCGCACTCTCGAGACCGCCGACATCGAGCTCCCCCCGGAATTGGGGCGCCTGCGCGAGCTGGCCTACGACCTCTGGTGGAGCTGGTCGCCCCTCGCCCCCCGCCTCTTCGCCTGGATCGACCCCGAGCACTGGCGCCGTTACCACAACCCGGTCCAGCTCCTGATCAACGTGGAGCCGCAGCAGTGGGGCCGGCTCCTGGCCGATCCGGAGTTCCGGCGCACCTACGAGGCGGTGATCCAGTCGCTCGACGCTTATCGTTCCCGCTCCCGCTGGTTCGCCAAGACCGCGCAGGCCCTCTCCGGGCCCGTGGCCTATTTCTCGATGGAGTTCGGACTCCACGAGTCCCTGGGCGTCTACTCCGGCGGTTTGGGGGTGCTGTCCGGCGACCACTGCAAGGCGGCCAGCGACCTGGGGGTGCCCCTGGTGGGGGTGGGTCTCCTCTACCGCTCCGGGTACTTCCGGCAGACGGTGGACGCCGACGGCTTCCAGCAGCACATCTACCCCGATTACGACTTCGCCCGCCTGCCCGTGCGGCCCGTGCAAGCCCCCGGGGGGGGCGTCCTCACCGTTCCCATCGACCTTCCCGGGCGCATCGTCCAGGCCGCGGTCTGGAAGGCACAGGTGGGGCTGGTCCCCGTGCTCATGCTGGATACCGACATCCCCCTGAACGACCCCGCCGACCGCCCCATCACGGGGGTGCTCTACGTTCGGGGGCGGGAGATGCGGCTCTGCCAGGAGATCGTGCTCGGGGTGGGGGGGGTGCGGGCCCTGGGCGCCCTCGGGATCTTCCCCGCCGTCTGGCACATGAACGAGGGCCACGTGGCTTTCCTGGGCATGGAGCGGGCCCGCGAGCGGGTGCACAACGGAGAGGGCCTGGCGGAAGCGCTGAAGGCCGTGGCCCGGGACGCGGTCTTCACCACCCACACTCCGGTGCCCGCCGGCAACGAGACCTTCGACCGAGAGCTGGTGCGCCGCTACCTCGACTTCTGGATCCGGGAGGTGGGCTGCGAGCCGGAGGAAGCCCTGGCCCTGGGCGCCGACAACGGCAACTTCAACATGACCGCCCTCGGCATCCGGCTCTCCTCCCGCGTGAACGGGGTGAGCAAGCTGCACGGGCAGGTCTCTTCCGCCATGTGGCGCCACCTCTGGCCGGGGGCGCCCGAGCAGCCGGTGGGGTCCGTGACCAACGGGGTCCACACCGAGAGCTGGGTGGGCCCCGAGATGCGCGCCCTCTACGCCCACCACCTGGGCGCGGACTGGAACGATCACCTCTTGGAGCCGGAGTACTGGACCGGCATCCGCGGGGTCCCGGCGGGCGAGCTCTGGGCCGCCCACCGTTCCCAGAAGGAGCGCCTGGTTCGCTTCGTGCGCGAGCGGGTGCGCTTGCAGTCCGCGCGCCACGGGCTCTCCCCGGGCGAGCTGCGGACGGTGGAGGGCCTCCTCGACCCCCACGCCCTCACCATCGGCTTCGCCCGCCGGTTCGCCACGTACAAGCGCGCGGTGCTGATCCTCTCCGACCTGGAGCGGCTGCGCGCCGTCCTCTCCGACCCCGACCGCCCGGTGCAGTTCATCTTCGCGGGCAAGGCCCACCCCGCGGACCGCGAGGGCCAGGAGGTGATCCGGAGACTGGTCCTGCTCACCCAGGGGGAGTTCAAGGGAAAGTTGGTGTTCCTGGAGGACTACGACATTGAGATGGGCCGGATGTTGGTGCAGGGCTGCGACGTCTGGCTCAACACGCCGCGGCGGCCCCACGAGGCCAGCGGCACCAGCGGCCAGAAGAGCCCCATCAATGGGGGCGTGAACGTGAGCATCCTGGACGGCTGGTGGGTGGAGGGCTTCCGGGGGGACAACGGCTGGGCCATCGGGGACGGCAGGGTGGACCCCGACATCGCGGCCCAGGACCGCGCGGACGCGCAGTCCCTCTACCAGGTGCTGGGCGAGCAGGTGATCCCGCGCTTCTTCGCCCGCGAGGCGAGCGGGCTTCCCGGCCCCTGGATCGAGACCATGAAGGCCTCCATCGAGTCCATCGTGGGCCCCTTCAGCGCCCACCGCATGGTCCGGGACTACGTGCTCACCACCTACCAGCCCGCGGCGGCCTCGCGGGAATAGCCCGCGTCCCCGCGAGGCGCGCGCCGGCCCCGCGAGGCCGCACTCGGGTTGTCTCCGCGGAAAGACGCCGGGAGCCTAGGTCGCCGAGGCCTCGAAGCGCCGGCGGGCGTCGGTGAAAGCTTGGTAGACGCGGGTGCGCTCGGCCAGGGTGTTGCGGATGGCGTTCTCCGCCCCCGCCGCGTCACGGGTGCTCAAGACCAGGTCGGCCAGAACCACGAAAGCCTGCGTGCCGTCCCCGCTCTTGAACTCGTCCCCCACCAGGATCAAGAAGAGCCGCCGCCGCGCCTCCGGGCTCAAGCGGCTGATCCGCTGGTAAAGGGTTTCCCCCTTTCCCGGCGCGGCCTGCACCCGAGCCGTGGCCACCAGCGAATAGACCCCCTGCTCGATCAGGTGCGCGGCCTCGTCGTTTCCCTCCGCGGAGTCCACCTCGTAACCCAGGCGGGTGAGGAGGGGGGCGACGCCGGAGGCGGGGCTGTGGTCGGGGAAGGACACCAGCGCGCGCGGCTGGTGGGCGTGGGCCTCCCCCCCGCCGAGCTCGCGGCGGATCGGGGTCATCTTCTGCATCCGCTGCTCGTCCGCGGCGGGGGCGGGCGTGGGGGGGACGGGAGCGGACTCCGGAGGAGGGGGCGGGGGAGCGGCCGCCTCGGCGCCCGCCGCTTTGCCCTGCAGCTTCACCACGCCCTGGCACTTGGGGCACTTCACGCTGAAGGGCCGATCCGGGACCTTGGCGTCGTCGATCACGATCCGCTGCGAGCAATGCGGGCAGAGGGCCTGCACGTTCTACCTCTCGATCAGGTCGTCGAACCCGCCATCCGGGGCCGGCGGGTTCGTCACCCGGCGCACGCCGTGGGCGGGGGTGGCACCGGGCCGGGGGGCGGCCTTCTTCTCCTCCGCGCCCGCACCCTGGGTGTCCAACCGGAGCTGGAGGTTGGTGCGGTTGGTGGCGTAAGACAGGCCCACCTCGCGCTCGATCACCCCCGTGTTGATGAGGCGCTCGAGCTCGTGGTCGAAGCTCTGCATTCCTTCCAAGACACCGTCCTCCATGGCCTCGACCAGGCTCTTGCCCTCCCGCTCCCCTTCCGCGATGTACTCCTTGGTGCGGGAGTTGCTCCGCAAGATCTCGCACACTGCCGTCCGCCCCCCCGTGATCT
>DATMQU010000575.1:0-4002 GCA_035566715.1 Vicinamibacteria bacterium | reverse complement strand
GTGGGTGTGGATGTCGATGAAGCCCGGGCAGACCACGAGGTCCTTCACGTCGATCACGGTGGCGCCGCGCGCGGCCAGCCGGGGACCCACCTCCTCCACCACCCCCTCGGCCATCATCAGGTCGAGCCGGGCGTCGACCTTCCGCGAGGGGTCCACGACGCGCCCGCCCTTGAGCAGCACGCGCGGGGTCACGAGGTCCCCCCCGCGCTGCCCCCGAGCAGGAGGTAGAGCACGGCCATGCGGACGGCCACCCCGTTGGTGACCTGGTCCAGGATCACGGAGTAAGGCCCGTCCGCCACCTCGCTCGCGATCTCCACCCCTCGGTTCATGGGGCCGGGGTGAAGGATCAGCACGTCCTTCTTGGCCCGCCGGACCCGCTCCTCGGTAAGGCCGAAGAGGTTGAAGAATTCCCGGGGGGAGGGGAGGTAGCCGCCCGTCATTCGCTCCCTCTGGATCCGCAGCACCATGATCGCGTCCGCCCCCTCCACCGCCTCCTCGATCCGCCAGGTGACGGGGGCCAGGCGCTCGATCCCGGGGGGCACCAGGGTGGGAGGAGCGCAGAGCACGACCGAGGCCCCCATCTTCGAGAGCAGCCACAGGTTCGAGCGGGCCACCCGGCTGTGCAGCAGATCCCCCACGATGGCCACCCGCAGCCCCTTCAGCCGCCCCTTGCGCTGGCGGAGGGTGAGGGCGTCGAGGAGAGCCTGGGTGGGATGCTCGTGGGCCCCGTCCCCCGCGTTCACGATCGCGGACCGGCAATGCCGGGCCAGGAAATGCGGAGCCCCGGAGGAGGCGTGGCGGATCACGATCATGTCCGGGTTCATGGCCTCCAGGTTCTTGGCGGTGTCGAGCAGCGTCTCCCCCTTCTGCACGCTGGAGGTGGCGGTCGAGATGCTGAGGCTGTCCGCGGAGAGCACTTTCTGCGCGATCTCGAACGACGAGCGGGTCCGGGTGGAGGCCTCGTAGAAGAGGTTGACCACGGTCTTGCCCCGCAGCACGGGCACCTTCTTGATGGGGCGGTCCAGCACCTCCTTCAGCCCATCCGCGGTGTCGAGGACCATCTGGATGTCGGCCGGCGCCAGGGGCTCGATGCCCAGGAGGTGGCGGTGGGGAAACGCGCTCACTTCCCCCTCCTTGCTAGGGCCCGCCCGCGGGCGGCTCCCCCCCGCCGGGCCCGCCGAGCCCGGCGCTCCAGCAGCAGCACGCCGTCCCTTCCGTCCTCCTCCTTGAGCAGCACCTGCACGATCTCCTGCCGGGCGGTGGCCAGGCTGCGGCCCACGTAGTCGGCGCGGATGGGGAGCTCGCGGTGGCCCCGGTCCACGAGCACGGCCAGCTCGATGCGGGCGGGGCGGCCGAAGTCGATGAGCTGGTCGAGGGCGGCCCGCACCGTGCGGCCGGTGAAGAGGACGTCGTCCACCACGATCACGGTGCGGCCGTCGATGGAGAACGGGATCTCGGTTCCCTTGGTGATGGGCTGGCTCGCGATGACCGTGAAGTCGTCGCGGTAGAGGGTGATGTCCAGGGCTCCCACCGCGGGCTCGACCCCGCTCGCCTCCCGGAGAAGCCCGGCCAGCCGCCGGGCCAGGGGCACTCCCCGGCTGCGCACCCCCACCAGCACCACCCCCCGCATGTCGGGGCGGCGCTCCAGGATCTCGTGGGCCATGCGGGCCAGGGTGCGGGCCACGCGGCCCGCGTCCATGAGGACCGCCTTCTCACGCTGGGGAGAGGGGCCGGCCATTCAGTCCGCCCGGGCCCCGTCCGGCGCCGGGCGCTCGGGGATCACGAGCGTGCGCTCACCGCGGCCGTTGTCGGTGGCCAGGACCGCGACCTCGGAATCGAGACCGGCCACCCGCCGGGGGGGGAGGTTCATCACCGCCACCACCGGGAAGCCGACCATATCCTCCTCGTCGCAGAGGTCCGTGATGGGGGCGCTCGCGTTCCGGCTGCCCAGCTCGCCAAAGTCGATGCGGAGAGCGAGAGCGGGCTTGGGGGCCCCCTTCTGCAGCTGCGCGAACACGATCGTGCCCACCCGGATCTGCACGCTCAGGAAGTCGTCGAGGCTGGCCAAGGCGGGCGGATCGTACCGCGCCCCGCTCCTAGGGACAAGCCTGGCTCAGGCGGGCCCTTCCAGGATCGCGCGCAGCGCCGCCTCCGTTTGCGAGAAGTCGTCGAGGAGCGCATCGGGGGACTCCGCGGCCAGGCGGCGGGAGGGCGTCCGGCCCGTGGCCACCGCCACCGCCCGCACGCCCAGGCCACGGCCGCAGAGCACGTCGTGGACGGAATCCCCGACGATCACCACCCTCTTGCCCGCGAACTCCCGCCCCGTGAGTTCGCGCGCGCGGGCCACGGCCAGGGCGGGCAGGCGGTAGCGGTCCTCGTGGTCGGAGCCGAAGGCCCCGAAGGGGAAATGGCGGTTGGCGTCAAGGGGCCCGAGCTTGGCCCGCGCGCAGGGCTCCAGGTTGCCGGTGAGGAGACCGAGAGTGACCCCCGTCGTCGCGGCCAGGGCCTCCAGGAGGGGGCCCACGCCCGGCAGCGACACCACGTGCTCCGGACGCAGCACCTCCAGGAGCCGCGAGCGGTACCGCTCGAGGGCGGTTTCGCGGAGGGCCTCGATCTCCTCGTCCGAAAAGCCGGCTCCCCGCATGAGCTCGCGCACAATCTGGGGGTCGGTCTTTCCGGAATAGTCGTAGCCGGCGAGGGGGCCCACGGCGCCGAAGGTCTCCATGAGGGCGTCCACCAGAGCCCGCGAGGAGACCCCGCCCGCGGAGAGAAGAGTGCCGTCGATGTCGAAGAGCACGAGCCGGGGCGTCAAGGGCCCTCCTCGGGCAGGGGGGGAAGGTCTTCCAGGCTGCCCCCGGCGGTGATGGGGGTGATGGCGAGGCTCTCGTAGCTGGGGATGAAGGTGACGGGGTGGGCCTGGGCGAACTCCTCGTCCACGATCTCGGTCAGGACCCGCCCCTCCATGTCGCGGGCCACCGGCAACCCGATCAAGTAGAGGAGGGTGGGGGCCACGTCGAGGACGGAGGCGCTGCCCAGCACGGCGCCCGGCCGCACCCCGTCCCCCACCGCCATCAGGAACCCGTCCGGGGCGCCCGCGTGGGTCCCGCTCATGCCGGAGCCGCCGGTCGCCCCATCCAGGAGGCGCCGCCAGAGGGGGACGGGCTCCATGCCATAGCCGGACACGACCACCAGGATCTCCCCCGGGCGCAGCTGCCTCTCCATCTCCCCCACCCACTGGCTGAGCAGGGCCTGATAGCGGTCGAGCACCCGCCCGTAGCGCCGGGTCTCCTGGGCCCGCACGTCGCCGAAGCTCTCGGGATGGGCAAAGCGCAGGAAGGCGTGGCCGACCACGTCCAGGCCATAGAAGTAGGTGGCGAAGAAGGGAGGGTCGTAGGCGGCCCGAAGAAGGGAGCCCGCCCGGCGGTAGGTGAGGTCCGGAGCCAGGGCCCGCTCCACCAGGTCTCGCCGCCAGGGACGGTCGTCCCCCCCGGAGCGCAGGGGGGGATCGACGAACTCGGAGAGCAGCGCCTCGTCCACGTCTCCCGCGGGCACGGAGCGGGACTTGACCTCCGCGATGAGGTCGCGCGGGTAGAGGGTGTCGGCGGCTCGGACCGGATCGTCGCGGAGCACGTGGAAATAGGGGGAGAGCATGAACCCCTGCACGCGCTCGGGCGGGTAGGTGCCCCAGATGCGAACGATGCCGGTGGGGATGCCGAAGGCGTTGAGGGCGTTCCAAAGGGCCCGCCGCTTGCGGGCGGTGGAGGTCACGGGTCGGGTGGACACCAGCCCGACCTGCTCCAGGAGCCGGACCAGAGCGCCCTTGGGCAAGAGCTCGTAGGTGGTGGCGGAGCCGAGCAATCGGTAGGTGGCGAAGCTCTTCACCCCATGATCGCGGGGCAGGCGCCCGGTGAGGATGGTGGTCCAGACGGGCGGCCCTTCCGTGGGGCGCAGGGTGGCGAGGGGCCCCGCCGCGCCCCGCTTGATGATGCGCGCGAAGGCGGG
>DATMQU010000574.1:0-2931 GCA_035566715.1 Vicinamibacteria bacterium | reverse complement strand
GAGGTCGCGCAGGACGAGGGGGTCGCGGGCGTGGACGAGGGCGGCGTAGGCCCGGTACCCCAAGGGCTCCCCGGAACGAACCGCGGCGTGGAGGGCCTTCACCACCTGGGGGGCGAAGGCATGGGCCTCGCCGGTCTGACGGTAGCGATGGAAGCCCCCCTCCTCGAGGTCGGACACCGCCTTGCCGAAGGCGCCCGCGTGGCGGGCCAGGGTCTCGTGGGCGATCTCGGCGAGGCCCACCCCCCCCACGAACGAGGGGGTGCCCGTGAAATGACGGCGGACGAGCGCGGGGGAGACCCCGATGGCCTCGAAGAGCTGGGCCCCGTGGTAGGAGCGCAGGGTGGAGATGCCCATCTTGGAGAGGATCTTGAGGATCCCCTTGGCCAGGGTCTTCAGGTAGCGCTGCTCGGCCTCCGCCGATGACTCCCCACCTTCCCCCGCCGCCTGGACCGCCCGGCGGATGGCGGCCAGGGCGAGATAGGGGGAGACCGCGTTGGCCCCGTACCCGAGGAGGGCGGCGACTTGATGGTCGTCGCGGGCCTCGCCCGTCTCCACGACGAGGCTTGTCGTGAGCCGCGACCCCCGCCGGACGAGGTGCTGGTGGACGGCGGAAACGGCCAGGAGCGCGGGCAGGGCCGCGTGGCCCTGGTCCACCCCGCGGTCGGAGAGCACGAGCAGGGTCGTCCCCGCCTCCACCGCGGCCTCGGCCTCCCGCAACAGACGGTCGAGCGCAGAAGAGAGGGCGCGCGCGCCGCCCTGGGCCGGGAAGAGCAGGCTCAGCCGACGAACCACCCACCCTGGGCGCTCCCAAGTCTCGAGGGCCTTGAGCTCCTCCGTCCGCAGCAGGGGGCCCTCGAGGTGGACCTGGGGCGCGGCACCGGGGGTCTCCGCCAGGAGATCGCCCTGGGGGCCGAGGTGGGTGGCGAGGGACATGACGAGCGATTCTCGGAGGGGGTCGATGGGCGGGTTCGTGACCTGGGCGAAGCGCTGCTTGAAGTACGAGTAGAGGAGCCGGGGTCGCGCCGAGAGCACGGCCAGGGGAGCGTCGTCGCCCATCGAGCCCAGGGGCTCGAGCCCCTCCTTGAACATGGGGCCCAGCACGAGCTGCATCTCCTCGCGGGTGTAGCCGAAGGCGCGGAGCGTTCCCACCTTCGCGGTCTCGACCTCCGCCGGCGGCCGGGGCAGGTCCGCGAAGGGCACCCGGCTCTGGGCGAGCCAGGCCGCGTAGGGCCGGCGCGCCGCCAGCCGGTCGTGGATCGTCCCCCGGTCCAGGAACCGTCCCGCCGCGAGGTCCACGGCCACCATGTCCCCCGGGCCCAGCCGCCCGCGGTGGAGGATCCGGCCCGGAGCCACGTCCAGGACCCCGGCCTCGGAGGCGACGAGGACGAGGCCGTCCAAGGTGACCGCGTAGCGGGCCGGCCTGAGGCCGTTGCGGTCGAGACCGGCGCCCACGATCTTCCCGTCCGTGAAGACCACGAGAGCGGGGCCATCCCAGGGCTCCATCAGGCAGGACTGGTACTCGAAGAGGGCCCGGACCTCGGCGGGGAGCTCGGGGTCGCCCTCCCAGGCCGGGGGCATGAGCAGGCTCAAGCCGTGGGTGACGTCGCGGCCGGCCAGGGTGAGGAGGGCGAGGGCCTCGTCCAGGCTGGCGGAGTCGCTGGTCCCCTCCGGGAGCAGGGGACGGAGCGCGCCCGCCTCCAGGCCCAGGAGCTTCGAGCCAAGGCCGGCCTCCCGCGCCCGCATCCAGCTCCGGTTTCCCTCGATGGTGTTGATCTCGCCGTTGTGGGCCAGGAGCCGGAAGGGCTGGGTCATGGCCCAGGAGGGGAAGGTGTTGGTGCTGAAGCGCTGGTGGAAGAGGGCGAACGCGGTCGAGAAGGCGGGGTGGCGGAGATCGGGGTAGAAGTCGGCGAGGTCGGTGGCCCGCACCAGGGCCTTGTAGACGAGGGTCCGGTGGCTGAGGGAGGCGACGTAGAGCCCGCGCAGCCCTCCGTGGCGGGCGCGCGCCTCCAACTCCCGGCGCGCCCGGTAGAGCCGACGCTCGAATTCCGCGTCCGACGCCGAAGGGGGCCGGCCCACGAGGAGATGAGCGATCCCGGGGCGCGCCCGCCAGGCCTGCTCCCCCAGGACCTCCTCCCGGATCGGCACCTCCCGCCAGCCCAGGAAGGGAAGGCCCTCCTGGGCCAGGACTTCCTCGACCAGGGCCCGGGCGCGGCCGGCGCGGGCAGGCTCGGGGGGAAGGAATATCGAGCCCACGGCCAGGCCGCCCGGCTCGAGGTCGGAGAGCCCCCGGGCCGCGAGGTCTTCCCGAAGCACCTCGAAGGGGATCTGGGTGGTGACCCCCGCGCCGTCCCCGGTCGTTCCGTCCGCGCTGACCGCCCCCCGGTGGGCCATGCGGCCGAGGGCGGTCAAGGCCAAGGGCAGGATTCCCGCGTGGGGACGGCCAGAGAGGTCGGCCAGGAACCCCACCCCGCAGGCGTCGTGCTCGAAAGCCGGCTCGTAGAGGCCCCGTCTCGGGGCCCGCGCTCTCTCCCTGGGCTCCACCCTGCCTCCCAGGTCTCAGTATGGTCAGGACCGAATATATGTAAAATTGAAAGAATGCATGAGGCCCATGAGTTTCTTGCACATGCGCGGTGTACAAGAAACGCATGAGCTTCATCTAGAAAAGGAATGACCCATGGACGTGCGCCAACTCGACATGTTCCGGGCCGTGGCCGAGGAGGGCAGCTTCACCCGGGCCGCGGAGCGCCTCCACGTCTCTCAGTCCGCGATCAGCCGTCAGGTCAAGCTCCTGGAGGAGGAGCTGGGAGGGGTCCTGCTCCACCGGGGCGGCAAGCGGGTGGCCCTCACCCCCCCGGGGGAGCTGCTGCTGAAGACGGCCAACCGGGTCCACCGCGACCTGCAGGAGGTGGCCTCCCAGATCTCGGACACCCA
>DATMQU010000573.1:0-8469 GCA_035566715.1 Vicinamibacteria bacterium | reverse complement strand
CCACCGCGACCACCCATCGGAACAACTTCATGCTCACCTCCAAGCAAGTTGGAAGACTGGCAGACGGACCGAGGACACGTGGCATTACGGGCGACACCTTCCTAGACTTCGAGCAACGCCTGTGCCAGGTTGGCTTGAGCGAATAACTCGCGTGGGCATAATGATTTACATTCAAACATGAACTCTTGATCCAAATCGTTGCATGGTTTTGATCCAAGGAATTGTCGTCGAGTCCGGCCTCGCGGAAGGCCGTGCACCGCCTCCAGGGGGCCAAAGGCGCGGGCGTGCTACCATCGCCCCCCCGGGGCCAGAACATGAAAGACATCGTGACCGCGGACGATGTGAGGGCGGTGCCTCCCGGGGGCGAGCTCCTGGCCTCCGCCGGAGCCGTTGTGACACCCTGGGCCCGAGAGATGGCCGCCACCCGGGGAGTCCGCATCGTCCTGGGGGCAACGACGCCCGGCCCGACGACGGTGGCGGTGGGCTCCGATCACGGAGGCTACGCGCTCAAGGAGCAGGTCAAACATCACCTCACCCGGCTGGGATACACCTTCCGCGACCTCGGCACTTTCTCTCCGGAGCCGGCGGTGGACTATCCCGATATCGCGGCCGCGGTGGGGGGAACCATCCAGGCCGGGGAGGCCCGGCTCGGCATCCTCGTGGACGGAGCGGGCATTGGCTCCGCCATGGCCGCCAACAAGCTGCCGGGAATACGGGCGGCCCCCTGCGGGGATGCGGCCGCCGCCCGCAATGCCCGTGAGCACAACGACGCCAACGTCCTGACTCTGGGTGCGCGCTTCGTGGACATGGAGCGCATGCGCGAGATCGTCGAGACGTTCCTCACCACGCAGTGCACCGAGGAGCGGCACCGGCGGCGGGTCAAGAAGATCGAGGCCCTGGAGGGCAGGGAGCGGCCGAAGTGACGGATGCCCGGCTGGTGGAAGCGGTCGTGCGCGCGGTCCTGGCCCAGGTCCGGCCGGAGGAGCCTCCCTGCGCCTGCCACCAGGCGGCGGGCGGGTGTTGTCCGGACCTTCTCGGCCACCTGCTCCAGCACGGAGCCGAGCGGTTCGGCCTGCAGGCGGGGGTCAACCTCTATCCCCGCGAGATCGCCCGCCGCATCGACCACACGCTCCTGAAGCCCGACGCCACCCGCGAGCAGATCGAGACCCTCTGCCGCGAGGCCCGCGAGCACGCCTTCGCCACCGTCTGCGTCAACCCGACCTGGGTCCGCCTCTGCTCCGACCTCCTCCGCGGCAGCGAGACCCGGGTCTGCACGGTGGCCGGCTTCCCCCTGGGGGCCACGCCCCCCGAGGTGAAGGCCTACGAGGCCGGGCGGGTGGTGGAGGACGGCGCGGCCGAAGTGGACATGGTCATGAACGTGGGGGCGCTGAAGTCGCGCGACTACCGCCTGGTGGAGCAGGACGTGGCCCGGGTGGTCCAGGCCTGCCACCCGCGGGGGGCCTCCGTGAAGGTGATCATCGAGGCCGCCCTGCTCACGGACGACGAGAAGGTCAAGGCCTGCGTGCTCTCGAGGGTGGCCGGCGCCGACTTCGTCAAGACCTCGACCGGCTTCGGTCCCGGCGGGGCCACCGCCGCCGACGTGGCCCTCATGCGCCGGGTGGTGGGCCCGAGCATGGGGGTGAAAGCCGCGGGCGGGGTCCGGGACCTGAAGGCGGCCCAGGCCATGCTGGAGGCGGGGGCGGACCGCATTGGGGCCAGCGTGGGGGTCAAGATCATCCAGGAGAGCCGGGCCGCGCAAAGCGGAACCGCGTGAACGCGGTCGAGCTCGGTCCGGTTCCCCCCGAGCGCCGCACCCAGCCCCCCTTCGATCTCTTCCTGATCTTTGCCGGCGCCAACCTGGTGGCCACCACGCTGGTCACGGGAGCGAGCCTCTATCCCGGCTTCACGACGGGCGCCGCCCTGGCCGTGGTCGTCCTCGGCAGCATCGCGGGGGCGGCCCTGGTGGCGGCCCTCGCCCCCCTGGGGCCGCGCCTGGGGGTCCCCTCGGTGGTGGCCGCTCGGGCCGCCCTCGGCACCCGCGGGGCCGGCCTCGTGGCCGTCTTCCTCTACGTGACCAACTTTGCCTGGATCGCCATCAACAACGTGATCGCGGGCTCGGCTTGTGCCGCCATCCTCGGCGGGCCGGCCTCCGAGCGGGCCTGGGCGGTCGGCCTGGGCATCCTGGCTCCCGCCATCGTGGCCGGAGGCCCCCGGCTCGTTGCCCTCGCCGACCGCGTGGCCGTGCCCCTGCTGCTCGTCCTCGGCGTCGCGATGACGCTCGTCTGCCTGCGGCTGCCCGCGCCCGGCGGGGAGGCGCCGGGAGCGCACGGGCTCTCGTGGATCCAGGGGCTGGACGTGGTGATCGGCTATCAGGTCTCCTGGATCCTGATGTTCGCGGACTACTCCCGCTACACCGCCTCCCCCCGCGCGGGAGCGGTGGCCGTGTTTCTGGGCCTGGCCGTGACCAGCGTCTGGTTCATGCCCCTGGGCTTCCTGGCCGCCCGCGCCGCGGGCCGGACCGATCCCGGGGCCATGATGGCGGCGGTCGGGCTGGGGGCGGCGGGGGCCGGGCTCCTGGCCCTGGCCACGCTCACCACGAACTTCGTCAACGTGTACCTCTCGGCCCTCGCCTGGAAGAGCCTCCTCCCGGGGGCGGGCGAGCAGGCCTCGGTGTGGATCGCCGGGCTCGTGGGCGCGGCGCTCGGCCTCCTCTCGCGGGCCTGGCTCGACCGCTATGTGGATTTCATGCTGGTCCTGGGAGGGGCCCTGGTGCCGGTGGGCGGCGTCCTGCTCGGCCGCTTCTTTCTCGGGCGAGGGGAGGTGGACGTCCAAGCCCTCTACGCGCGGTCCGGTCCTTACGCCCGGGGCCGGGGCTTTGCCGTCCCTGGGCTCCTGGCCTGGGCGCTCGGAGCACTCGTCTACTACTGGGCCGCGCCCGTCGGGGGGACTCTGCCCTCCCTCGCGGCCGCCCTTCTCGGCTACGCCCTCTTGGAGCGGTGGTGGGGACCCGCGGGGAGCGCCGGCCCGTCCCGCTAGCGGGCCGCCCCCTGGGCGCGGGAGGAGTCCTCAGACCCGCTGTGGGATGCGGGCCATATAGGCGTCGGCGGTGCGGCGGGGATCCAGGCCGACCTGGCGGGCGTACTCCTGCAGGAACCCGCGCAGATAGACGGGGGCGGGCAGGAACGGGTAGCGGTCCTGCTCGATGTACTCCAGGTAGCGAACCCCGATCTTGCTCGCGACCGCGATCTCGCGCAGGCTGACCCCCCGCGCCTCACGCACCCGCCGGAGGTCGGCGCCCGTCACCACGTCGGACAGCTCCGGGATGGGGGTGTCCCGGGCCGCGGGCTCGCCCCCCAAGGGGGAAGGGGGGAAGGGAAGAAGGGGCGCGCCCGGCTCGGCCAATCCCTGGGTCAGGTCGTACTCGCGCCGGCGGATGGGATCGGCCAGGACCTCGTAGGCCTCGAGCACGCGCGCGCGCGCGGTCTCGACCTCTCCCGCCTCCAGGAGCGAGTAGGTGGCCAACGATCCGTCCCCGTAGAGCTCCAGGCAGAAGCGGTAGGCCCGCTCGACCTGCTCCCGGGAGGCGTGGGGCTCGAGCCCCAGCACGTCGTAATGCGTCTCGCCTTCCATCGCTACCAGGGGAGGACGAGGCTCTCGCCCTGAAGGAGCCCGCGGGCCAGCTGCCGCACCTCCTCCGCCGCCCGCGCCCCGGGCGCGTCCACCATGAAGAGGCGGCGCCGCCGCACGCTCTGCCAGACGGAGTCATCGTAATGCACGTACCCGGCGTAGGTGGCCCGCACTCCCAGATGTCGGGCGCAGGCGGAGACCAGCTGGTGGCCTATCGTGATGTCGGCGTTGTCGCGGACCTGGTTCACGACGAACCGGGGGTGGAAGGCGGCCATCTCGCGCTTCAGCACGGCCACCGCCTCCGGGTCCTCCTTCTCTACCGTGGCCAGGAGGTCCAGGGGGGTCCTAATCCCGCGCGGGTTCTTGGGGTCGAGCGCGGCCTCGATGATGAGGCGGACGCCCTCCCGGGGGGCGGCGGCGCGGAGCCGGCGGTAAAGGGCACTCTTGATGAAACGGTAGCCGTTCTCGATGGAGGTGGGCTCGGGCACCACCATCAGGATCGAGAGGTCGGAGATCAGGAAGAAATCGACGATGTTGAAGGAGGTCCCCGCCCCCAAGTCCAGGAGCACCAGGTCCACGTCCAGGGACCTGATCCGGTTCAAGACCCTCACCTTCTGCTGGTACTTGATGTTGGCGGCCCCCAGGAAGTCGGAGGCTCCGCTGATGAGGCGCAGGCCGGGCACCCCGGTCTCCGTCAGCACGTCTTCGATCCGCTCCGCCCGCCGCTGGATGAAATCCCCGAGCGTCCGCTCCGGCCCGGAGAGGCCCAGGCAGGTGTGGAGGTTGGCGCCCCCCAGGTCCGCGTCCACCAGGACCACGCGCTTGCCCATCCGCGCCAGCTGCCAGCCCAAGGACGCGGTGAGCAGGGACTTGCCGATGCCGCCCTTGCCCCCGCCCATCGACCAGATCTGCCGCCTCGTGCGGGGGGCGGGCGCGGGCAGGACCGGCGTGACGCTCAGGGCCATTAGCGTTGTAGGGTGATGCTGGCCAGGACGCCGTCCAAGAGGGCCCGCGTCGCCGGCGATTTCTTCCACAACTTCATCGGGCAAAACGCGATCACGCAGAGGGACTCGCCCTCGCCCACGAGCGTGATGTTCCGCTGCCTCCACTCGCGGGAACCCTGGATGGGCAGGTCGTAGACCACGCGGAAGGCGGAGTCGAGCGCGCGCCGTCCCGCGACACGACCGCCCACGAAGTCGTACTCGTATTCGACCTGCGGCTCGGCGTCCAAGGGGCTCGCCAATCGCTCTTGCATGCAGTCCACGTGGAGGCCGTCGAAGCCCACCTCCTGCCCGCGATGCAGGAAGCGCACGACCACGCTGTCTCCTTGAGCCTGCACGATCTCCGGGCTCGTGCCCGCGGATTCGACCTTCCAGTCCGCGGGCGTACGGAAGGAGAACGCCTTCGAGGGACAGACGTGCTCCTTGGGGAGATCCGGGGGGGCAAGCTTCGGCGCCTTCCCCGCCCAAACGGGGACGGGAACAAGGAGCGCGACCAGGAACGCAAGCTGTGCAAGGTCCTTCATTCAGGGCCTTTGAAAGCTTACGTTACATCAGTTAAGGGAATACATCAAGTGGGTAGCGCGAAAGCGGATTGTGGATCCTAACTGCCAACCCTCATGCGGCCGGGGAGCTCCATCCGCATGGACCGGGCCTGGCTCGGGTCCACGCCCCGCCGGATGGCGATCATCTCCGCCAGGATGCTCACCGCGATCTCCTCCGGCGTGGTGGCGCCGATCTCGAGGCCCAGGGGGGAGTGGACCTGGACCAGGTCCTGGCGGGCGATCCCCCGCTCCTCGAGCGCGGAGAAGATGTGGACCACCTTCGGCTTGCTCCCCAGGAGGCCCACGAAGCGCAGCCCCTTGCCCACCGTGGCCGCGAGGGCGTCGGCATCCCCCTTGTGGCCCCGGGTCACGACGACGGCATAGGTATTCGAGCCCAGCGTCATCTTCAAGGCCGCGGCCGCAAAGTCCTCGACCACGATGAGATCGGCCTCCGGGAAGCGTTCGCGGTTCGCGAACTTCACCCGATCGTCGGCCACCTCGACCCGGAACCCCGCAGCTTTGGCCATCCGGGCCAGGGGCTGGGCCACGTGGCCCGCCCCGAACAGACAGAGGGTGGGCGTCCCCTCGATGGGCTCGATGAACACTTGCATCCTCCCCCCGCAGACCAGGCCATCCTCCCCCGCCTGGTCCGGGGTGAGGTCGTAGGAGGCCATCTGCACGCGCCGGTTGGAGATGCACTGCCGGGCGCGCCCGGTCATCTCCGCCTCCAGGCAGCCGCCCCCGATGGTTCCCACGATGCGTCCATCCCCGTAGACGACCATCTTGGCCCCCGCCTTCTGGGGCGTCGAGCCTTCGGTCGAGACCACGGTGACGAGGGCGGCCGGCTCCCCCGTCTGCTCCGCCCTGAGCGCGGCTTCGAAGACTTCCCTCATAGCGCCTGACACGAGAATATCAGATCAGGACCAGACCCAGGCGCGGCCGCCCCGGGCACTCCCCGCCACCACGCGGTCGTAGGCGGGCAGGAGGAGGCGAGCCAGCCGCCCGGCCGCCCCCGCGGCCACCTCGTCCTCCGCCTTGTTCAGGAACGCGGCGGAGCGCGCGCCCTTCGGGACCCGCGACAGATACCCAGCGGGGGAGCAAAGGGCGGCGGCCACGGTCTCTTCGTCGACCCGGTCCCCCGCCGCCTTGCCGGTGGCGGCGAGGACGAGCTCCAGGCGATGCACGCCTTCGTCGCGGAGAGGCTGGCCCAGAACGTCGAGGGCGGCCACGGCCACGAGCAGGGTCGTGGAGGGAGGGACGACCGGCTCGTGAGGGGCGGGCACCTTCAAGGAGCGCCCCCGAGCCCCGTCCGCCTCCACGAGCACCACCTCCGCCAAGCGGGCCAGGGCGTCGACGCGCTCCGCGCGGACGCCCTCGATCTTGTCCGGACGCAGGGCGCGGCCGAGCAGCGTGGCCCGGCCCTCCCGGTCCAGCGCCGCCTCGAGCGCGGCGTCCGCGGCGCCGTCGGCCTCCATCACCACCGGCCCCGTGACGTCCCGGGGGAGCGCGCCCATGTGCGTGGTGGTGGTGACCAGCACCCGCAGGCCGGCCGCCCGCGCCTCCGCCGCCAGTCGGAAGACGAGGGTCGTCTTGCCGCCCGCCCCCGCCACCGCAACCACGTCTCCCTTCCCCACCCCGAGGGCGAGCAGGAGGGACCCGGGGGGGCCCTTGATCAAGCGGTCCAGGAAACCCGGCTCCCCAGGCTCTTCAGGGCCGCGGTCAGGACCTTGGGGTCAAGGGGCTTGGGAACGCAGGCCCAGAACAGACCCGCCTGGGCGCCCAGGTCTTCCCGCGCCGCCAAGGCGAAAAGGGGAAGGGATACGGTGGCATCGTGGTCCCGCAGCCGCTCGGCCACCTCCTCCGCCCGGAGTCGGGGCAGGATGCGGTCCAGCACGATCGCGGAGGGGACGAGGCGGATGGCGGCTTCCACCGCCTCCACCCCGTCCGCGACCTCGTGGATGCCGTAGCCGAGCTCCTCCGCGGCCCGCCGGACCTGGCGCCGGGTCCGCGCGTCCCCCGTAGCCACCAGAACGAGGGGGGCCCGGGTCTGGGCGGCGGCCCCGAAGAGGGGGAGGGAGAAGGAGAACGTGGAGCCCTCGCCGGGCGTGCTCTCCACCCACAGCCGACCCCCGTGCGCCCTCACGATCCGCTCGCAGATGTAAAGGCCAAGGCCGAAGCCTTCGATGCCTTGGGTGCAACGGTCGCGGACGCGCGAGAAGGGCCGGAAGAGCCGGGCGATGTCCGGGGGGGCGATCCCGATCCCGCGGTCGGACACGCTGATCACCGCGGTGTCCCCCTCCCCGCTCACCTTCAGGCCGATGGGCCCGCCCCCCGGGGAGTACTTCACCGCGTTCGCGACCAGGTTCTCGAGCACCTCCGTCACCCGTTCCCCGTCCGCCCAGCAGGGGAGCGGGAACTCCGGGGCCTGCACGCGCAGGGGGTGGCCGGGCTCCTCCGGGAAGCGTCTTCCCAGCTCCAGTACTTTGGTCGCGAGATCGACGAGGCCGAAGTCGAACGAGAAGTGGCCCGTCTCCAGACGCGCCGTCTTCAGGGTCTTGTCCATGAGGTTGGCCATGTGGGTGGCGGAGCGGATGATAGCCTGCGCCCGCTCCACGCGGTCCCCGGACGGCGCGTCCGGCTTCCACTCCAGGAGCTCCGCATAGCCGAGGATCCCCGAGAGAGGGGCCCTGAAGTCGTGGGCCACGATGTTGAGGAGCTCGCTCTTCATGCGGCTCAGCTCCACCAGCTTGGCGTTGGTCTCTTCCAGCGTGTGGTAGAGCTCGGCGTTGCGGAGGATGATGCCGATCCCGTCGGCCAGGGTCTCCAGCGTGATGATCTGGCCCCGGTTGAAGGCCTGCACGGAGTCGCTCTCCAGGTCCAGTATGGCCACGACCTCGTCCCCCGAGAGGATGGGCACGGTCAGTCCGCTCTTCATGGACGACATCCAGGGGACGTGACCGGGCTCCCGCGACACGTCGGGGATGAGGACAGTCCGCTTCTCCTGCAGGGCGCGCCCGCAGGTCCCGTGGGACAGGGGATAGCTCGCCCAGCCCTCGGGGCGGGGGTCGCGGCAGGCCACCGCCGCCACCCGGAAGAGCCCGGAGTCGGGCTCGGGCACGAGCACGGAGACCAGGGGGTAGCGGAAGGCCTCGTGGATGCGTCGCACCGCCGTTTCCAGGATCCTTTCGCGCGAGAGGTTCCCCGCGATCTCTCGCAGGAGGGCGTTCACGAGGGCGAGCTGCTCGCTGCGCTCCTGCTCCGCCGCGAAGGCCATCGCGTTGGCCACCGCGATCGAGAGC
>DATMQU010000572.1:0-3440 GCA_035566715.1 Vicinamibacteria bacterium | reverse complement strand
CACCTCTTTCCTTTCACCTGGCCGTTCACTTCAGGCCAGGGATGAGACTCCTTCTTCAAACTGTGCAGGGATTGCGGCCAGGGTGACAGGCGGTCCGAGAGGCTGATAGGCGGGGCGCGCTTGTGGGTGCCGGTGAAGGAGCCGCCGGTCGCGGAGCCTGACCCGATCGTCGAAGGATGAGCTCATGACGAAAAACGGACTGCCCTGCCTGGACCTGCTGGAGGCCACTCCTGGAATTCTCCGCGCCCTGATGACGGAGCTGACCGAAGCGGACGCCTGCTGGAAGCCGGCGCCCGAACGCTTCTCCGTCGCCGAGGTGCTGGCCCACCTGTCGCACTCCGAAGGCCACTGCTACCGCATGCGCCTCGACCGTTTCATGGCGGAGACCCGTCCCGAGTTCGAGCCCGACGACGCCCAGATGTATCTCGACCTCTATCGCGATGCCGACCCCGAGGATGCCTTCGATCGCTTCGAGGAGCAGCGCGAGAACAATATCGAGTTCCTCCGCAACCTCCCCGCCGGCGCGGGCGAGCGCCTCGCCCTGCATAAGGAGCATGGCGAGATCACCATGTCGCAGATGTTGAATGAATGGGCGCTCCACGACCTCGGCCACATCCGCCAGATCGCCGAACTGGCCCGCGCCCGCAAGTACCTTGCCGGCGCCGGCCCGATGGCCGCCTCCTACAACCTGCAGCCCTGATGGACCAAAGGCTGAAACTGGAGAAGCGCTTCAGCAACCTCTCGATGCCGCCGGTTCCGCATGGCTCCATTTGGCCACCGAGCGGCTCGGTGAGGCATAAATGGCGCTCGCGGCGATTGAACCGCCGGCTTCAGGAACTCCGCCGGCCAAAGAAGGAGTCGATGCGGGCCAAGCCCTTCTTCAGGTCCTCAGGCTCGTTACCGAACCCTATCCTGAGGTAACCGTCCATCCCAAAGTGGTCGCCGGCCACGAGCAGCACGCTCTCCTCGTCCTTGAGGCGGGTCACAAGTTCCGTGGAGTTGATGGGCATGGAGTAGTGCACGTAGGCGATGGCGCCTGCGCGGGGAGGTACGACCCGGAAGCGGCCGGGCCGCGCGGCCAGCCATGTCCCAAGGGTAGGGTAGTTGGCCCGGAGGATCCCACGGGTGCGCTCGAGGATGCGATCGCGCATAGCCAGGGCTCGTCGGGCCAGCAGATCGGAGAGGATGCTCGGGAAGATCGACGTGTAGTCCTTGCGAGACCAGAGCTCTCCTACCGCCTTGGACGGGCCAACCACCCAGCCTATGCGCAGGCCAGGGAGGCCGTAGGCCTTGCTCAGCCCACAGTTCACGAGCAATCGGTCGTAGCGGCCCCAGAAGGTCGGCGTCTCCGGTCCTTCCCGCTCTGCTCCCCGATAGATCTCGTCGGCCAGGATCCAGGAACCATGGCGTCCCGCCGCCTCGACGATCGCCCGCATGTCGACTTCGGACAGGATCGCCCCCGTGGGATTGTTCGGGTTGCAAACCGCGATGAGGCGGGTCGCGGGCCCCACCGCACGCCGTAGTGTGTCCGGGTCCAGGCTCCAGCCCCTCTCCTCGATGAGGGGGACGGGCACGACCTTGGCGCCAAGAGCGCGCACCGTCCCGGGGAGCTGCATGTAGTTGGGGAGGAGAATCACCACCTCGTCCCCTGGCTCGACCAAGCGCCAGGCGGAGACGAAGTTCGCCTCTGCGGAGCCATTGGTCACGACCACGTTCTCATTGGTCGCGCCGGGGTAGAGGCGGGCAATGGCGGTCCGCAGTTCGTCGCTGCCGTTCGACGTCCCGTAGCCCAGGCCGTGTGTCAGCAGCTCCTCCGCGCCGTCGTCGCCCAGGAGCTCTCGCACTCGCATGGAGTGCACCCCGCTCTCCGAGAGATTGTGGGAGACGCTGTGCTCCCACTCGGACTGCCAGCGCTCCATCGCGAAGGGTTCGATGTGCATGACTCCAGCTCCTAACCCCAGAAATTGTCGGTGCAGCCTGGAAGCAGGCCGCCTACCGGCCGTGAAAACTCCGCGGCTCTTACTTCGCCTTGGGCGAGCCGTCCGAACCCATCACCGCGTGGAAGAGGCGCTCGGCCTCCTGAAGGTGCGACTCGAGGACCCGGCCGCACTCCTTCCGCTTGCCCGCCTTCAACAACTGGTAGAACTTGCGATGCTCGCCGGCCATGCGCTGAAGATCGCCCGACTGTCGATCTACCGCGACCAGCCCAATCCGGAGCTCGGAAACCAGATTGCGGAAGAAACCATCGAGGCGCTCGCTGGCGAGGAGACTGATGATGGCGCAGTGGAACTGCATGTCCGCTTCCACGAGGGCGGGCCAGTCCTTCTTCTCGGACGCGGCCTCCAGCCGCTCCACCGCGCTGGCAAGGGCGTCCAGGCGCTCGCTGGTGGGCTTGCCCTTCTCGACGGCGCCCACCTCAAGGAGGCGGCGCACGCGATAGATGTCCGCCACCGACTCCGCGCTCGGCAGAGTGACGGTGATCCCGCGGTGCACGCTGTGGCGCACCAGGCCTTCCTGGACCAGGATCCGCAAGGCCTCGCGCAAAGTGTTGCGCGACACGCCGATGGCGGCCGCGATCACCACTTCCCGCAGGGACGTTCCCGGCTTGAACTCTCCGCGCAGGATTCGCTCCCTCATCAAGGAAGCCACCTGGTCCGCCGTACTCACCCGCTGGATGGAGAGTCTCGAGAGCGTATCGCTCATCTCTTTCCTCAACGCCTTCCTCAAAGCTTCACCCTGCCTGTCGGAGGGGACACTTCCCTCGCGCTGCAGGGTACCACCTCTGACGTCAGGGGGGAACGGTTTCCGACAACAGGACAAGCCAGATCATCGGCTTCACTTCACCACCGACCGATGGCCGGGTCCCCTGACCACCATGCCTGGACGAGCCTCGGTGATCCGACCCCGGTCGAGAACAACTTCCCCATTTACAACCACATAGGCGATTCCATCCCCGAACTGATGCGGTCTTTCGTATGTGGCCTTGTCGATGATCTTGGAGGAATCAAACACCACCACGTCCGCGTAGTACCCCTCCCGGAGCAGACCGCGATCGCGGATGCCCAGACGCTGGGCCGGCAACGACGTCGCTTTGCGGACTGCGTCCTCGAGGCGGAGGAGCCCCAGCTCGCGGACGTATTCGCCGAGGACCTTGGGGTATGTGCCGTACCCGCGCGGGTGGACGAAGCCCGCCGAGAGCGGCCCGTCGGGCGCCACTGTCTCGCCGTCGGTCCCAAAGGCCACCCAGGGCCGCTGGATGGCGGCACGGAGGTCGCCCTCGTCCGTGATCAGGACGGTCATTCCCGCGTCCCCGGCCAGGACGATGTCCATAACGACGTCGCGAGGATCCTTCCCCTCCGCCTTCGCGATCGCGGCCAGTGTCTTTCCCTCGTATGCCTTGAGCTCCGGGTTCCCCTCCGCATTCGTGACCGAGAAGCCCT
>DATMQU010000571.1:0-3124 GCA_035566715.1 Vicinamibacteria bacterium | reverse complement strand
CCATGTGGCCGAGGCCCTCGACCACGCCCACTCTCATGGCATCGTGCACCGTGACATCAAGCCCGCCAACATCATGGTGCTGGCGTCGGGCGCACCCAAGATCATGGACTTCGGCGTCGCGAAGCTGGAAGCGGGCGAGCTCACGACCGGCGGCCAGGTCTTCGGCAGTCCCTCCTATATGTCACCCGAGCAGGCCGACGGCAGGAGGCTTGACGGCCGCAGCGACCTCTTCTCCCTGGGAGCCGTCGTCTACGAGCTGCTGACGGGAAAGAAGGCCTTCCCCGGGCCGGGCCTGCCCACCATCCTCCGGCGTATTTCCCACGAGGACCCTGCTCCACCGAGCACATTGGTCCCCGGGCTACCGACCGCCGTGGATGCCCTCGTGGCACGTGCTCTGGCCAAGGACCCTTCGGCTCGGTATCCCAGCGGGAGGGCGCTGGCCGAGGACATCGACGATGTCTTGGCGGACCGCCCGCCCCGTCACCTCGCTGGCCGGCTCGCGCCTTCCCGGACACTGGTGTCCCACCCAGCACCGACGTCAGCCGCGGCGGTCGGCGAGGGCACCGCTCGCGGCGACACTGGCCGCGGAAGCCTGGCCCTTCCCGAGGGCAAGCGCGTGTGCCTCGCGTTCCTCAGCGGTCCGCGGCAGGGCGAGGTGTTCGTCCTGTCAAAGCCCAGGGTGCTGATCGGTCGCGCTGGAGGCCAGGTCTTTGCTGACATCGAGCTCGCAGACCCAGAGGTGTCCCGCACCCACGCGGTGATCGAATGCCAGGGCAGCAAGGTCGTCATCCGCGACCTGGGGAGCACAAACGGCACGTTCGTCGAGAGAAAGCGGGTCGCCGAGCGGGAACTGGACCACCAGGGCGAATTCCGAGTGGGAGGCACACGGCTCATGTTGATCCTCTCGGAGACCGAGTGAGCGGGAGCAGTTCCTCCAACTTAAGACTCACCCTCCTTTCCGGAGGGAGGCGTGCGGGTTCCGGAAGCTCGGAGCGTAAGCTCCCCCAACTCTGCCCTCCACCGCGGCTGTGCCCGCCGTTCATGAAAGCCTAGCCATGCTATCTTTTCAGTCGACTAAGTGTTCTAGGGACGACACGATCACTGGCCGAGAGGCCCATGCCCCAGAAGACCACGCGCCGTAGATTCTTAGCGAAGGTGCCGGCGGTCGCTGCTGCCGTTTCCGGTCTCCACGTTAACCGGCGCACCCTGGTCTTCGCAGGAGATAGCGGGTCGAGGTGGAAGGACCTTCCTCGGCTCGACGGAGTGTTTCTCGAGGACGACCTGGCGCGCGAGCAGATGGCCGTGGATTTCTCAGGACAGCTTCACCAGGTGCCGGCGGCCGTTCTCAGGCCCCGCACCACAGAGGACATCGTGAAGATCGTGCGCTTCGCCAACAGAAATGGGTTGAAGCTGGCGATGCGGGGACAGGGCCACTCCCAGTACGGCTACAGCCTCGTCGAGGGCGGCATCCTCGTGGATTCTCGACCGTTGAACACGGTGGCTCTGAGCGGTGAGAGAACCGCGCATGCTCAGGCGGGCGCCTCCTGGGATGACGTGACGCGCACGACGCTGGCCCGGGGGCTGACGCCGCCGGCGATGGGCGACACCATGACGCTCTCGGTCGGGGGCATCCTGAGCGCCGGCGGCGTGAGCAACAGCTCGCACCTCTTCGGCGGAGTCGTCGACAACGTCGAGGAACTGGATGTCGTGACAGGCGCTGGCGAACTGATCAAGTGCTCGCCAACGCGCGACAGCGAGCTGTTCGAGCTTGCGCTCGGCGGCATGGGACAGTGCGGGCTCATCGTCGGTGCCCGTTTGCGACTCATGGTGGCGCCGAAGGGCGTCGTGCGCCGCGACCTTGACTACGAAGACCTCAAGACCTTCCTCGCCGATCATCGGCGTCTCTCCACGGAGGGCAGGGTCGAGCACGTGGGAGCCTTGGTGATACCCAAAGGGGAAGGCCGCGGCTGGCATTTCAGGATCAACATCGGGAAGTTCTGTGCGTCACCGGAGAACGTTGATTTCGGCGACCTCCAGGCTGGGCTGCGTTTCAAGTCGCAGGCCGACCCCGTCTCGGAGTCGTACGCCGACTACTTGCAGAGGGAGAACGCCAGGAATGCGGCGGGCGCCGCTGCACGGAAGAACACGCCTAGCCGGCTCCTGTATATTGCGATGTTCGTGCCGGAATCCGTTTCCGAGGAGTTCTTGGCGCGGATCCTCGCGACGCCGTCGGACACCGCGGGTATGACGCGCTGCTCGCTATACGTGTTGCCTACTCGTAAGTTCACTCGACCGATGTTCGTGCTTCCCGAGCAGGACCTCGCGTTAAACATCTTTTTGCTCCGTCGCGTCCCGATGGCGGAGGAAACCCGCTACACGGAGATGGTCGCTGTCGTGCGCGGGCTGGCCGACAGGGCGCACGCGGCGTCCGGTAAGATCTACCCGCCCTACGCCCCATTCTTCAAGCGTTCTGACTGGAAGACCCACTACGGTCAAGACCGATGGCGCCGGCTCGCGGCTGCGAAAAGGAGGTTCGATCCGAACGGGCTTCTCACACCGGGTGTCGCGCTCCTGTAGTTAATTCGTGGAATTTCGTCGGATGGGTCGATCTCTAGGCATAAGGGAAATGGCGGTCGCTGTCGTGGCGCCAATGCGCAGGCGGCGACACACGGCTCGCCTGGCGAGATCCTTGAGATGCATCGGCCTTCCCTTGAGCGGTCTTCAGTAATGACCGAAGCTCCTTCCCCCCCATAAGGCGCGGCCTGCCTGCCGGGCCTCATCAATGCGCGCCCCCAAGGGGGGGGCGCGGCATGGCCAGGGGCGCTGCCCCTGGACCCCAACGGGCCCGTCAGAATCGATCATCGACTGGAGGGGAAGCCTTGTTCTTCGAGACGGCCAAATGACTGTGTGGTCTGGCCTTTAGCGCCCTCTCGATATTTTCAGGGTTTCCCCGAGGTCTAAATTCGGGGTACTCCTGATGGACATTGGTTCAAACAAGGAACATTTTGCACCCAGCATGGTGCGGCCCGTTCGCGTCCCGCAGTGGTTGATCTAAGTTTCGAGGGCGTCCGGCGCGTGGCCTTCCCGCTCCCGAACGCCCCTTATGGCAGCGGAGCTTAGTGGC
>DATMQU010000570.1:0-2451 GCA_035566715.1 Vicinamibacteria bacterium | reverse complement strand
GCGACAAGCATCCGGTGGAGCTGGCCGCCCAGTTCGCGGCCAGCCGGTTCATCGGGCTGACGGGGAAGGAGACCGCGGTGCGGGAGACCCTACGGGCCGTCAATCGCCTGGGCGCCCTGATGGCGGCCGGCGTGGGCATGGTCACGGGAAGCCGCGAGCGAGAGCGCCAGGCCAAGAAGGTCCTGGGCGTGACCGCTCGCGATGTCGTCTTCCAGTTCCGGGAGACGAGCCACCTCACCGAGAAGGAGGTGAAGGCGCGGGTCGAGCTCCTCCAGCGGGAGGCCCGGGCGCAGCTCAGGGCCCGGGGCCCCAAGCCCGGGCTCAGCGTCTTGCTCACGGGGGCCACCGGCTTCGTGGGCAAGGAGGTCCTGGCCCAGGCCGCCCTCGACCACCGGATCGGAGAGGTGGTGGCGGTGGTGCGTCCGGAGAGGGTTCGCGACCCGAAGACGAAGGAGGTCGTCCGAACCCTGTCTCCCGCACAGCGGGGGGCCCTCCTCCTCAAGCGTCTGCACATCACGGGGGTGGCGAGGAAGTTCCGCTTCGTGAACGGGGACATCGAGAGGCCAAGCTTCGGCCTTACCCCCGCGGAGCTGGCCCGCCTGCGGACCCGGCTCACCCACGTGATTCACTGTGCGGCCAGCGTCTCCTTCGACGACACCTACGAGAACTCCTACCGCGCGAACGTGCTCGGCTGCCGCAACGCGCTCGCCTTCTCCCTGGGCTTGCAACGGGCGCCGGGATCGAAGTTTGTCAGCCACATCGCGATCGAGACTTCTTACATCCACGGCCGCAAGAAGCGCTCCATCGCTCAGGAGACCGCCCTCGTCTTCCCCCGGCACTTCTACAACAATTTCTACGAGCTGACCAAGGCCATGGCTTCGATCGACACCGATCGCGCCCTGACCGAGCAGGGGCTGCGGGTGACCCAGCTCCTCCCCTCCATCGTGATCGGCCACTCGCGGACAGGGAACAACCGGGGCGACACCAAGGTCGTGAACGCGCCCATTAACGCCTTCGGGCGGGCCAAGGAGGCCATGGAAGCATTGGGAGGGGAGTGGTCCGACCGCCTGCGGGCCCGGCTGGTGGCGATGGTAGCCTTGTCGTTCCCCGCCGATCGCTCCGCGGAGCTGAACCTGGTTCCCGTGGACCGGGTGGCGGCGGGGATTCTGGCCGCCCTCCACGCCCCGGAGGCGATCGGGGCCCGAATCCACCTGGCCACGGACAACCGCATAAGGTCTGAGGACGTGGTGCGGGTGACGCGGGAGGAGCTGGGGGTCAACGTCCGCCTGGCCGACCCCACTCTCGCCAGGAACGTCACCATGCCCGTGGTCAAGGCGGTTCTGCAGAGCCTGAACGAGCCCAAGCTCGCGCGTGCCCTGGAGAAGCTGGGAACCATCTTCGGAGTCTACGGCGAGTGGGGACAGCCCATCCACGACGTGGGGAACGACGTGCGGATCCTCGGCCTGCCCATACGCCGTCCGGATACCCTCCAGGCTTTCCGCATGCTCTGCCGGCACAACCGGTACGTGCAGGAGTTTGGGAGAGTGCGCGACGGGGACGAGATCGGGCGGCGGGAGCGGCTGTGGCAGAAGGCCCTGGAGGCCATCGAGTTCAGCAGTGGACGGGAGGTTGCCTCCCTGTCCGCGGGCGAGTTCCGCCGGCTGCTCGCGGGAGAGATCGACCTCAAGACCTTCCGCCCCGCGATGAGGGGCGCCGGCCTCGTGAGCCGCAAGACGTCGCGGGCCCGCCCCCGGCCGCGAACCAAATAGGCTGGGCGATGGGGGCTTATACTCTCGAGGGAGCGCGCCGGAAGGGAGGACGCCAATGACCCAGGAGATGAGCCTGCTGGAGCGCCTCAAGGCCCGCGGGGAAGAGGTGTTCGGCCAGATCTCGAGCGAGCTGATGGCGAACCAGCAGTTCATGAAGGCGGTGGAAGGGGCCCTCCGCGGCAAGCAGAAGCTCGAAGAGGCGGTGGGACACGCCCTGAAGACGATGAACGTCCCCACCCGGAGCGAGCTAAAAAAGGCGCTGGCCCGGATCGAGGCCCTGGAGCGCGAGGTGGTCGGCCTCAAGGCAAAGCACAAGGCCGGAGCGCGGCCGCGCCGCCGGGGCAGGGCTAGCAGCGCCGCCCCCCGGGCGAAATAGGCGTGGGCCGGATCGCCCTCACCGGAACCTCCTCCTTCCTCGGCAGCCGCGTCTTGCGGAGGTTGGCGGCCTCCCGCCACCCCGGCTCCGTGCTGGCGGTGGACGTCGCCGCCCCCCCCGCCAGCGTGCCCGGGGTGCGGTACCACATGATCGACATCACCCTGCCCGCCGCCGACCAGCGGCTGCGGGAGGCGTTCCGGGAGGAGGAGGTGGAGGCGGTCGTGCACACCGCATTCTTCACGAATCCGCGGCGGGACCCGGCCTACGCCCACGAGCTCGAGTCGATCGGGACGCTGCACCTGGCGG
>DATMQU010000569.1:0-4406 GCA_035566715.1 Vicinamibacteria bacterium | reverse complement strand
CCAGCTCCCCTGGAGGGACCTGAAGGTCGAGTACGTGATCGAGTCCACCGGCCTCTTCACCGACGCCGAGAAGGCCAAGGCCCACATCACGGCCGGAGCCAAGAAGGTGATCATCTCCGCGCCCGCCAAGGGAGAGGACTTCACCATCGTGCTGGGCGTCAACCAGGATAAGTACGACCCCCGGAAGCACGTGGTGGTCTCCAATGCCTCCTGCACGACCAACTCCCTGGCCCCCGTGGCCAAGGTCCTGCACGACAGCTTCGGCATCGTAAGGGGGCAAATGACGACCGTGCACTCCTACACGAACGACCAGAACATCCTGGACCTTCCCCACAAGGATCTTCGCCGAGCCCGCGCCGCGGCCCTGTCCATGATCCCCACCTCCACCGGAGCTGCCAAGGCCATCTACCTGGTCATCCCCGAGCTGAAGGGGAAGCTCGACGGAGTGGCCATCCGGGTGCCCACGCCCAACGTGTCGGTGGTGGACCTGACCGTCCAGCTCGCCAAGCCCGCCGCCGCCGAGGAGATCAACGCCGCCTTCAGGAAGGCGGCCGCGGGGCCCATGAAGGGGGTGCTGGAGGTCACCGACGAGGAGTTGGTCTCCGTGGACTTCCGGGGCAACCCCGCCTCCTCCATCGTAGATGCCCCCCTCACCAAGGTCGTGGACGGTACTCTGGCCAAGGTCTTCTGCTGGTACGACAACGAGTGGGGCTTCTCGAACCGCGTGAAGGACCTGCTGCACTTCATGGCTGCCCGCGACCACGCCTGAGGGGACGCTTCCCGCGGGGGACTCCGGATGCCGAAGCAGACCGTCAAGGACCTTCGGAACCTCCGGGGAGAGCGCGTCTTCGTGCGGGTGGACTTCAACGTCCCCATGGCGAAGGGAGCCATCCGCGACGACACGCGGATCCGGGCTTCGTTGCCCACCCTCGAGCACCTGATCCAGGCGGGGGCGCGGCTGGTCCTCGCCTCTCACTTGGGCCGGCCGAAGGGACCCGCCCCCGAGTTCAGCCTGAGCCCGGTGGGGACCCGCCTCGCGGAGCTCCTGGGGCGGCCGGTGACGATGGCCCCGGACTGCGTGGGTCCCCAAGTCCGGACGATGGCGGGGGCCCTGGCCGAAGGGGGCGTGCTCCTGCTCGAGAACGTCCGCTTCCACAAGGAGGAGGAGGCCAACGACCCCGCCTTCGCCGCGCGTCTCATCGCCGACAGCGGCGCGACGGTTTTCGTGAACGACGCCTTCGGCAGCGCCCACCGCGCCCACGCCTCCACCGAAGGCGTCTCCCACTATGTCAAGACCTCGGTGGCGGGGCTGCTCATGGACAAAGAGCTCCGTTACCTGGGGATGGCCCTGGAGGCACGGGAGCGGCCGTTCGTGGCCATCCTCGGGGGGGCCAAGGTCTCGGACAAGATCCAGGTGATCGAGAACCTGCTGCCCCGCGTGGATGCGCTCCTCATCGGAGGCGGGATGGCCTACACCTTCTTCCGGGCCCAAGGCCTGGCCATCGGCAAGAGCCTGGTGGAGGAAGACCGGGTGGAGCTGGCGAAGGGCCTGCTCGCCCGGGGCCAGGGCAAGCTCCACCTCCCCGTCGACCATGTCGTGGCCGCGGCCTTCGCCGCCGACGCCGAGCATCGCACTTCTCCCGTGACGGAGATGCCCCCGGGCTGGATGGGCCTCGACATCGGACCCCAGACCGCACGGGCCTTCGCCGAGCAGGTGGGCCGGGCCAAGATCGTTCTTTGGAACGGGCCCCTGGGCGTCTTCGAGCTGGAGCCGTTCGCGGAGGGGACGCGGGCCATGGCCCGTGCTCTGGCCGAGTGCAAGGGGACGACGATCGTGGGGGGCGGGGACAGCGTGGCCGCGGTCACGCAGATGGGACTCGCGGACAGGATCACCCACGTCTCCACGGGGGGGGGCGCCTCCCTGGAGTTCCTGGCCGGCGACCCCCTGCCCGGGGTGGCCTGTCTCAAGGAGGCCTGAGATGCGGCGCCCCCTGATCGCCGGCAACTGGAAGATGTACAAGACGATCCCGGAAGCGGTCGCGCTGGCCCGCGAGGTGGCGGCGGGGGTGGTCTCCGTACGCGGGGAGGCGGACGTGCTCGTCGCCCCCCCTTTCACCGCTCTCCACGCCGTCAAGCAAGCCCTAGGGGGCAGCGCGGTCGCCCTGGGCGCCCAGGACATGCATTGGGAGTCCGAGGGCGCCTTCACGGGCGCGGTTTCGCCGCTCATGCTGCGGGACGCGGGCTGCACCCACGTGATCCTCGGCCACTCCGAACGCCGCCAGCTCTTCGGCGAGACCGACGAGGGCGTGGCCCGGAAGGCCGCGGCCGCCCTCGCCCACGCGCTCAACCCCATTCTGTGCGTCGGCGAGACCCTGGCCGAGCGGGAGTCGGGGCGGACGATGGAGGTTGTGGAGCGCCAAGTGGAGCGCGCCCTGCGTGCGCTCTCCCCCGACCAGGTGGCGGGGCTGGTCATCGCCTACGAGCCGGTCTGGGCGATCGGCACCGGGCGCACGGCCACCCCCGCGCAAGCCCAGGAGCTCCACTCCTTCATCCGCAAGCGGGTGGTCACCTCGCACGGGGAGCCGGCGGCGGAGGCGGCGCGGATCCTCTACGGGGGGAGCGTCAAGCCGGACAACATTGGCGCCCTCATGGCCGAGCCCGACATCGACGGGGCCTTGGTGGGCGGGGCCTCGCTCGTCGCCGCATCCTTTCTCAAGATCGTCCGCTACCCCCCGGCCTGACCCAGGCGGCCCAGGGCGTGGGCGATCCCCCGCTTCGTCTCCGCGGTCACCTTGGCCCCGTTCTCGGTCAGGTAGAACTCGTCGCGGACCCGCTCCCCCGGGGTCTCGATGACGGCCATCTCGATGCTGCACCCCGCTTCCGAGAGATGTCGGCTGATGAGGTGGAGCAAGCCCAAGCGGTCACGCCCCTCTACGGAGAGCCGGCTCGCGGCGGGGTGCGCATCGTCGTCCCACTGCAGGGCGAGCGCGGGGCCAGGAGCCTCTTCGATCTCCGTGCGCTTCCGGAGGGCCTTCTCGAGGTCTTCCTTGCCTTCGACCACGTCCTCCAAGAAAACCTGGAAGCGGCGCCGCTCCCCCTCGTCCGTGAACCGGGCCTGGTGGTCGGCGAAGCTGAAGGTGTCGAGCACGAACGCGTTGGCGTTGGTGAAGGCCTCGGCGGCCACGATGTTCATGCCGAAGCAGCCCAGGGAGCCCGCGATGCGGGCGAAGAGAAAGCTCCGGTCCCGGGCCACGAGGCACATCTTCCAGAGCGGGCCCTCCCGGGAAAGAGACGAGATCACCGCGCGCCCGCCCAAGCTGCCCATGAGGGCATAGTGCTTGACGATCTCCACCGGGGACGTGGCCGCCAGGTAGCGGTGGGGGAAGCCGAGCACGAAGCGGATGAAGCGGTCCCCGTCCACGGCCAAGGGGAGTTTGCGGAGGAAGGCCCGGACCTCCTCCGGTTCCGTGATGGGCAGCTCTTCGAAGCGCGGCACGGTCGATCTTTCCATCCACGGCCCGACCTGTCAAACCTGCCTGCCGACTGGCATCATGGCCGACATGGACCCATTGCCGCCTCCCGCCCTTCCCGCCTGGATCGAGGTCCTGCTGCCGGGCGGGTTGCGGCGCTGCCGGGTGGACGTGGGGGGATACCGCATGCACGTGATGGAGGTCGGCCAGGGTCGGCCCGTCGTCCTCCTGCACGGCAACCCCACCTGGGGCTTCCTCTACCGCAACGTGGCGGCCGCGCTCGCGGGGGCGCCCCTGCGTCTGATCATGCCCGACCTCATCGGCCTCGGCTTCTCGGACAAGCCGCGGAGGGGAGCCGAGCACCAGCTCGAGCGGCACGCGGGGTGGCTGGGCGCCCTCCTCGACGTCCTCGACCTCCCGGACCCGGTCTTCGTCCTGCAGGACTGGGGGGGTCCCATCGCCCTCCGCGCCCTCGCCGACCGCCCACGCCTGGCCGGAGGCCTGGTCATCCTGAACACCGTGGTGGGCCCGCCGCGGCCGGGCTTCCGGCCCGCCGCCTTTCATCGCCTGGCCCGCCTGCCCGGTTTGAGCCAGCTCCTGTTCCGCGGGCTCGGCTTCCCGCAGAATTCACTGCACCGGGTGCAGGCCGACCCCCGGACCATCCGCGGGGACGTCGCCCGCGCCTACCGCCTCCCCCTGGCCGGCCTCCGGAACAACGTGGCTCCTCTGGCCCTGGCCCGCATGGTCCCCGACTCCGCCGCCCATGCCTCGATCGCGCCGCTCGCGAAGGGCCAGGCCTTCCTGGAGGGCTTTTCCGGCCCCGTCGCCATCGTCTGGGGCGACCGGGATCCGGTCTTGGGCCGGGTCCGGAGCTGGATCGAGAGGCTCCTGCCCCGGGCGCGGGTGACCCGCACCGAAGCCGGCCACTTTTTGCAG
>DATMQU010000568.1:0-5912 GCA_035566715.1 Vicinamibacteria bacterium | reverse complement strand
CTCCCGCGCCACCTGAGTTCTTCTGAACTGGAGAGCCAAGCTGAAGGTCTTCTCCGGGGGCTGATAACGATAAACGAAGTGCTTCGCTCGCGCTTTCCCCGTTCCCCTTCCCTCGCGCGTGATGCGCCGCGCCTCCTGACGCGTGGCGCCCTCCTTCTCCAGTCGTTCGACGAGCGCGATCATTCTCGCCGGATCTGCCTGCCGAACGACCTGCAACAGCACTGACTTAGAGGTAATGTCGGCCAGCCGACAAGCCTCGCGCACCTGCTCGGGCATCGCGGTCAAGGACAGCATCTCCGTGATTGACGTGCGGCTCTTCCCCAGCTTCTGCGCCATCCGCTCGTGGGTGTAGTCGTACATCTCGGCTAGGGCCTTCAGCCCCTCCGCCTCTTCAAAAGCCGTCAGGTCCTTTCGCTGGAGGTTCTCGACAAGGGCGAGTTCCATCATCTCGGCTTCTGTGCTGTCGCGGACGATGCAGGGCATCTCGGCCAGGCCGGCCTCCAAAGCGGCGCGGTAGCGCCGCTCCCCGGCGATGATCTGATAGCGCGCTCCGTTTTGACGGACGAGGATCGGCTCTAGGACCCCTTTCTCTCGGATCGAAGCCGTGAGCTCGGAAAGATCCCCCAAGTTCTGCCGGGGTTGTCGCGGATTGGGTTCGATGTCCTCGATGGGGATGAGGCGCCCGATAGCCACGCCGCCCGGCCTTCCCAGCTGATCCACGAAGTGGGGGTCGTGGCGCATTCGGAGCGACTCCGGTAGTCCAACACGCCGCGGGCTAGACACGTTCGATAACCTCCTCGCAGAGGCGGTAGTACTCGTAGGCGCCGCTCGACTGTGGTGCGAAGCTGAAGATCGACTCCTTATGGGCGGGGCTCTCTTCCAAGCGGATGCTCTTGGTGATCGTGGTGTCGAAAACCCTCCCTCCGAAAGCTTGGGTCACCGCCTTCTGAACGTCGCGGGACAGCGTGGTCCGGCGATCGTGGAGCGTGATCACGGCTCCTAGCAGCTTGAGCGCCGGATTGGGCCGGGAGCGGATCTTCTCGACGGTCTCCAGCAGATCGTCCGTCCCCTCAAGAGCGAAATAGCTCGACTGCACGGGAATCAAGAGGTGGGTTGCGGCCACCAGAGCGTTCACGGTGATGAAGCCCAGCGCAGGCGGCGTATCGATGATGACGAACTCGTAGACATCCCGCACCGTCTCCAGCCGATCCTTTAGGCGGAAGTGCGCGTCCAACTCGCCCACGAGCTGCGCTTCGAGCTTGGCGAGGGCGATCCGCGAGGGAGCGATGTCGAGGTTCGGCACCGGTGAGGGAACGATCACGTCCGCGAGCGGGCGGACGTTGGCGAGCACTTCGTACATCGACCGTTCCAGCGTTCGGACATCCAGGTAGGTGATCGAAGAGTTGGCTTGGGGATCGAGATCGACGAGAAGCGTGCGGCGGCCCCGCATGGCCAGGGCCGCGGCCAGGTTGATGGCGGTCGTGGTTTTTCCGACGCCGCCCTTCTGGTTTGCAATTGCGATGACGATCACGAAGGCCCTCCCTGTCGCGCGGGAAACGGAAGACAGGGGCATCTTAGAGAAAACCGCGACAAGCGGTCAAGGACAAAAACAAGCTATTGGGGGTGGGGGGCCGCTCGGGCCTACATCTTGTACTTGCCGAGCTCGTCGTCAGACAAGTTTTCGAGCCACTTCTGGAGGCGGCCGACGTCCATCGACTCCTTGCTCATCTCCACGCTGCGCGCGCTTTGGATGACCGACTCCTCCACGAAGATCTTGGAATGGGTGCGCAGGGCCAGGGCGATCGCGTCCGAAGGGCGCGCGTCCACGGTCACCAGGCCGCTGCCTGCGCGGATGTGGATGGCCGCGTAGAACGTGTTTTCCTTGAGCTCGCACACCACGATGCGCTCGACTTGTCCGGCCAGGTCGTCAATCACGTTCTTCAGCAGGTCGTGCGTCATGGGGCGGGGCGTCTGTACGTTCTCGATTTGCAGGGCGATGGCATTCGCCTCGAACACACCTACCCAGATCGGCAGGATCCGCTGACCCTCTCGGTCGCGCAGGACGATGATCGGCATGTTGGTGATGGGGTCGATCATGAGCCCCTTTATGGTCATTTCGATTTCCATGCCGCCTCCAACGGTCCCGCGGCTCACAATATAGGATCGCCGGAACTTGCTGTCAATGAATTGTTTGCGTCAGCTAAGGCGGGCGAGACCCTCCCGCATGGCCGTCCGCTCAATGAGTTGGCCCCGGCCCCAGTGATCTGAACCTCCACCACCTGGCCTAGCAGCGCCTCCGAGCCCTCGAGGTGCACGATCCGGAAATGCGGCGTCCGGCCGGAGACGCGCCCCCCCTCCCCGAGGCCGTCGACGAGGACCTCGACCCGACTCCCCACCCAGCCCCGATTTCGCTCCGCCTGGGCCTGTTGCTGGCGGTCGTTCAGGAGCGTCACCCGGCGCCGCTTCTCCGCCTCGGGCACGTCGTCGGGGACGCGGAACGCCGACGTGCCCGGCCGGGCGGAATAGCCGAAGACGAACACTCCCTCGAAGCCCACGGCCTCCACCAGGTCCAGCGTCTGTTCGAAGTCGCTCTCGCTCTCGCCGGGATAACCGACGATGACGTCGCTGGAGAGCGCGAGCCCGGGCACCCGATCACGCAGGAGCCCCACGGTGTCGAGGTACTCCTGGCGGGAGTAGCCCCGTCGCATATGGCTCAGGATCCGATCCGAGCCGGACTGGACGGGCAGGTGGAGGTACGGGCACACGCTGGGCAGGTCGCGCAGGGCGTCGGCCAGCCGTGTGGTGACATGGCCCGGGTGGGAGGTCGTGAAGCGGATGCGGTGGAGGCCGTCCACAGCATCGACCCGGGCCAGGAGCTCGGCAAAATCCACGTCGCCATGCTGGTAGGCGTTCACGGTCTGTCCGAGGAGCATCACCTCTGAAAAGCCCCTGTCGACGAGTGCTTCCACCTCGGCCACGATCTGATCGGGCGGCCGATTCGCTTCCAGGCCGCGCGTCCTGGGAACGACGCAGAAGCTGCACACGTGGTTGCAGCCCTCCATGGCCGTGACGTAGGCCCGGACCGTGCTCGTGTGGGCCACAGCGGCGAAGGGGACGGTGAAGGCGTCGGCTCCGCGATCCAGGTCGACGGCCGGAGCCCGTCCCTCTCGGGCCCGTCGAATGAGCTCCGTCACTCGGCTGAAGCTGTGGGTGCCGACCAGAACGTCGACGTGGGGCGCCCGCTCCAGGACCCTCCGGCCCTGGAGCTGGGCGACGCACCCGCCCACGCTGAGGACGAGGTCGGGGTTCTGGGCCTTGAGCTGCCGCAGGCGGCCAAGGGAATGGTAGAGCTTCTCGGCCGCCCCTTCGCGCACCGCGCACGTGTTGATGAAGACCACGTCGGCCTGGGCCGGCTCCCCCACCGGCACATAGCCCTCGGCCTGGAGCAACCCGGCCACTTTCTCGGAGTCGTTGACGTTCATCTGGCAGCCGAACGTCTCGACGAAGAATGTATTTTCTCTTTTATTGATCAAAAGGTCGGCCTCAGTGCTTGAGGTTTTGGTTCACCATTTCTCGAGCATGGTCACGGGCCGTCTCCGTGATGGTGGCACCACCCAGCATACGCGCGATCTCCTCCACCCGGTCCTCCTTGGTGAGTGCTTTCACCTCCGTCAGGGTTCGCCCGCGCTCCACCCGCTTGCGCACCGCCCAGTGTCGATCCGCGAGGGACGCGATCTGGGGGAGGTGGGTGACACAGAGGACCTGGTGGCGGGAAGCCATAGCCCGCAGCTTCCGGCCCACGACCTCCGCCACTCGTCCGCCGATGCCCGCGTCCACTTCATCGAAGATCAGGGTCTTGCCTGTCGCATCCAGGCTGGCTACCGACTTGAGCGCGAGCAGGATACGGGACAGCTCGCCGCCGGAGGCGATCCGGGCCAGGGGCCGCAGCTCCTCCCCCGGGTTGGGGGAGAGCAGGAACTCCACCCCTTCCAGGCCCCGCTCCGTCCAGGCCGAGCGTTCACGGGCATCTGGGGACGGCTTCTCCGGCCGGAAGAGCACCTTGAACCGTGTCTTCTCCATGGCCAGGAGGGCCAGTTCGGCCTGGACTTTGCGCTCCAGGTCGGCGGCGGCCGCCCGTCGCTGGCGAGAGAGCTCCTGGGCGAGGTCGAAGTAGCGGGCCGCCAGGGCGGAGCCCTCGCTCTCGAGCGCCCGCTCCCGCTCCTCCGGCGCTCCCATTTCTTGCAGCTCGCCCCGACAGCGCTCGGAAAAGGCCAGCACTTCCTCCACCGTGGCCCCGTACTTGCGCTTGAGGCGGTCGATCTGGGCTAGGCGCGACTCGATCTCGTCCAGACGGCCCGGGCTCACGCTCAACCCCTCTTGGTAGTCGCGGAGGAAGAGGGCCAGGTCCTCGATCTGGGCCCCCACCGCCGATCGGGCCTCCACGTGGGGGGCAAACGCGGGGTCGATGCTGGCCAGCTCCTCCACCCGGCGATAGACCTGGGCGAGCCGGGTGACCACCGCATCCTCGGCCTCGTAGAGGAGGGCGTAGGCCTCGCCGGAGAGGGTAGCGAGCCGGCCGGCGTTGGCCTGGAGGGCCTTTTCCCGGCGGAGCGCCTCCTCCTCGCCCCCGGCGAGGCCGGCCTTCTCGATCTCGTTGGCCTGGTACTCGAGCATCTCCCGGCGGCGCTCGACCTCGCGACGGTCGCGGCGCAGGGTCTCGAGCGCCCCCTCGACCTCGCGCAGTCGCCGGTAGGCCTCCCCCACCGCCTCGCTGCCCGTAAGTCCAGCATGATGGTCGAGCAGGTCGACGTGGGTTTCGGGATCGAGGAGCCCCTGCGGTTCGTTCTGGCCATGGATCGTCGCCAGGCGGGGGGCCAGCTCCTTGAGCACGGCAAGGGGCACGAGGGCACCGTTGATCGTGGCCCGACCCTTGCCGGTGGCCTGGAGCTCGCGCCTCACCACGATCTCGTTCCCGTCAACGGGGAGGCCATGGGCCTCGAGGGAAGCGCGCGCGTCGGCCGACTCCAGGACCCCCTCCACGGTGGCTTTCTCCTCGCCCGTCCGAATGAGGTCGGCGGAGGCGCGCTCGCCCAGGAGGAGGCCCACCGCGTCTATCAGTATGGACTTCCCGGCTCCCGTTTCGCCCGTCAGGGAGGTGAGACCGGGTCCGAGCTCCAGATCGAGGGAGGTGATGAGAGCGATGTTATTGATTCTGAGGAACTTAAGCATTTCCACCGCGCCCCCGCGGAGAATAGCACAGTGACCGGGGGCTGTAAATGCATGATGCATCAAGGGGAGGTCAGATCGGGGCCGATCTGGGGCGGTCTCTGCCGGATAAGGGAAGATCATTCGCTATTAGATACTTGACAAACCCACGTTTTGGGCCTATATTGTGTGTATGGAAGCAGATAGCCTCAATCTAGTGACCCTGGTCAAGCGGTTTGGCACCGAGGAAGCTGCTAGGGGCTACTTGGAAGCCATGCGCTGGCCCAACGGCCCGACTTGCCCCCGCTGCGGTGGCGCGGACCCCTACCGGCTGAACCCCCGCTCCGACTCTAAGCGACCTGGCCGCGCTGGCTTGCTCAAGTGCCGTGCATGCCGCAAGCAGTTCACGGTGACAGTGGGGACGATCTTCGAGGATTCCCACATCCCCCTCACGACGTGGGTTATCGCGCTCCATCTCATGGCGGCTTCCAAAAAGGGTATGTCTGCTCATCAGCTCCACCGGATGCTCGGGATCACCTACAAAAGCGCATGGTTCCTCGCGCACCGCATCCGGTGGGCAATGACCCAAGAGCCATTGGCATCCAAGCTCTCCGGGATCGTGGAGGCTGATGAGACCTACGTGAGCGGGGGCCAGGGCGCCACTGGCCGTCACGGACGTGGCGAGCATCAGGTCCCCGTGTTCACCC
>DATMQU010000567.1:0-2320 GCA_035566715.1 Vicinamibacteria bacterium | reverse complement strand
GCTGGTTTATTGACGAAGGAGGCGGATCACCGGCGGCTATTGAGGATCGCGCTCTAGCGGGACTGGGTGCGGACGTCGCTTTGGCTTGCTTGGAGGCGCCGCCCCAGCGCCTGCCGGACTTCGGCGCTTGAGGCCCGCAGGACCTCCGAGGTCGGCAGGAACTCCACGTCCACGTCGGCCAGATGGGCCCACCGGCGGGTCAGAGCCTCGATCGCGTTCCTGAGCGCGCCGGGGTGCTGGCCCATGAGCTCAAGGCTGACGTGATCCGACGCGTCCACGTACCGGACGGCGCCCATAGCGAAGAACCCGTCCTTGGTCGTCTCCGCGAACCGCGCAAGCAGCGTGACGTGGACCGCCGTGCCCGGCGCCTCTTCGACGCGCCCGTCGGGCCCGATCCAGCCCGAGTAGACGCCGGCGCCCGCGGGTCGTGCGTTTGGTGCGCTGCTGCGCGGGGCGGTCGCCGCGCGTCCGATCGAGCGGAACGCGCCCCACATGGTCGTGAGCCGTCTCACGACCGGGCCGCCCTCGCGGCCGCCTCCCGGAGCAGCTCCTCGGCCGCGGCGGGGCCGGGGCAGCCGTGGTCATTCCAGTGCGCCAGGTCGCGGCGGCCGAGCACACGTTGGAGCGGCCGCCGGAGCGCGCGCAGCAGCTCCGAGGGGCACGGCGCTGTGTCGTAGGCGTCGACGTCGAGGCCCAGCAGGGCGTAGACGTCGAGGGCCCACAGCTCGTACAACGCCCGATCGACGGCCCCCACGACGCACCACGCGGTGGCCTGCGGCGCCGTGGATCGGACCTTCCGTTCCTCAGCGTCCCTGGCGGCTGTCCCGCGCGTCCACCCCAGGGCGACCAGCTCTGCCGCGCGGAGCAGAATCTTCTCGTGCACCGCGGGTCGCAGGACTTGCTCGGTGAACTCCAACCCTGATTCGTTCATGGTCGCCTCCTCAGGCACTCCACCGTCTGGTTCACGGGCCGAGCGATTGGTAGAACCCATTGCCCGTCACAACAAGTCCGTCTGTATGGACTACGGAGCCAAGCCCGTGCGCTTCAAGTCCTCATCCAGGTCGTCGGGGAGCGGGGCGTCGGGTCCCCGCAGGGACCCGATCGGAACCGCGCGGAGCAGCGCCTGTTGGAGCTGCGCGCCCGTCAGCGGGCGGCCCGGCCCTGGCGGGCATGCGGGTTCTACCTCGCCCCACGGCCGGCAGCACGCGGGCATACAGATGACGCCGGGCAGCTTGTAGGCCTCGAAGTGAATCGCGATCGTGGCGACTTTGTACAGTCGCCCGGCATCGAGCCCTTCAGCCCCCCAGGTGGCCAGGGTCTCGAGGACGAAGCGGCCCACGTCCTCTGGGGTGCGTGGCTTGGGCTCGGCCCGTCGGACACAGATCTGCCGGCAGCCGAAGCTCCCGAAGTGCCGCAGAAAGTCCGAAATGGCCTCGACCTCTCGATCTGTCATTGCGCCCCTCCATTGGTTCGGTTGTGGTGGCGGCGATTGCGTCCGTTCGCACCGGCGCGCGCGAGCGCTCAGCCCGACAGGGCCAGCACGAGACATCGCTCATTGATGAAGAGAATCAGGTAGACGACTGCGTCGCATCGACAGGTCGTGCCCCAGAACCGTTCTAGGCCAGGCCCCGCGTCGGCGGATTCGCTGTCGAAGAGGGTAGCCTGCAGCGGCGGGACGCGTCCCGAGGCCAAGAGGGTCACCACCAGGGCCCGCGCGTCGCCGGCCGGGATGGTCGTCCGATGATGCACGCGCAGTTCCTCGGCCTCATGGTGGATCCAGAAGGCGCCCCAGCGGCGGGGTTCGTCTAGCCGCGGATCGCCCACTTGTCGGTCCCCCGGACCACGGGGAATCTGAACCGACCCTGCCCCAGCGCCGTGACCACCAGCCGGCCCCGCCCGTACGGGGCATCCGTTTGCGCATGGCACGGGGGACAGAGCGCGACCAGCCGGTCGAGGTCGAAGTCCGAGCCGCCCTGGGCGCGCTTGACGACGTGGTGGACCTCGAGCCGGGTGCGGACTCGGCAGGCCTGGCAGGCCCACTGGGCTCGGGCCAACACTTGCGCGCGGATTTCGCGCCAGGTCTCGAGGGGCGCCGCCGGGCGGCCGAGGGCGAGCGGGCCACCTGCCCGGATGCGGCGCCGCGAGGCTTGACCGACCCGGACGCGTGTACGAAGGACGCTGGAGCGCCGCATGTGGTCAGACCGAATTTTGCCCACGTGGGCAAACCGGCGAAGTTGACGCTGCGGAGACCCCCCGCGGGCGCTTAGCGGCCTGCAGCTCCCACTCGGGGAGACACTCGCGGCACCCCGCCAGGAAGATC
>DATMQU010000566.1:0-3974 GCA_035566715.1 Vicinamibacteria bacterium | reverse complement strand
CAGGTTCTTGATCGTTTCTTCATCCAGGCTTCCCGTCAGCTCTCGGCTGATGTCGAAGAGGTTGTGGAGCTGGAAGACCTTCACGGAGAGCTTCTGGTTCACCCGCCGCAGCTCGTCGTAGATGAGGCCGTTCTCGATGGGGGCGGCCGTGCAGGCGGCCAGGCTCCGCAGGAAGCCCACTTCTTCCGGCCCGAACGGTCGCCCTTTGGCCCGTGGGCCCAGGCCGAGGACGGCGATCGGGCGGTCTCCCTTGAAGATCGGGCACAGCAGCTCCAGACCGAAGGCGGCGAAGGCGGGCCCTCCCTCGGGGTCGGCGCCGCGCCGGAGGACCTCCTCGCGGGGGAGCGCCCCCAGAGCCACCGCCGCGGGTGCGCCCGGGGGGAGGCCCCGGGAGGCCTTGACCCGGAAGAGGCCGTCTTCCCCGCGCACGAAGATGCCTCCCCGCCCGACCTGCAGCTCCCCCATCACGATCAGGAGCGCGCCGTCCAGGATCTCCTCCGCGGAGAGGCTGGAGTTCAGGGTCGTGCTCAGGTCCAGGAGCGAGATCAGCTCCGACATGCGCTTCAGGAGGGGCGGCTCGCGGCCCTCGCGCCGGAACTCATCGAGGGCCCGCTGGTACTGGAAGACGACCGGAGTCGGCATGGAGGACCAGGCTCAGGCCCGGTTTCCCGGGGGAGCGGGCTTTCGCTTGACGAGGCAGCAGACGTTCCTTCGCGCCGAGCGTCGGAAGGTGACGGAGTCCATGATCTTCCCCATGAGGTGGATGCCCAGGCCGCCCGTGCGGCGCTCCGTCCGGTAGCGCTCAAGATCGACCTCGGGGATGGACCGCAGGTCCACCATGGAGCCCGAGTCCACCACCTCCGCCCGGAACTCGGAGCCGCGGTCTTCCAGGCGGACCTCCACCATGCGGTCCGTGGCTCCGTGATAGGCGTGCTCCAAGACGTTGGTGGTGGCTTCGTCCACGGCCAGGGCCAGCTGCTCGGCCAGCCCATTCTGGAACCCTGCCGCCTCCGCGATCTTCTTGCTGACGTCCCGGACCAGACCCAGGAACGAGGTCTGGCTGGGGATGCTGAGCACGACCGTGGGCCGGAGGGGACTCGCCCGCGGCAGGGGGGCGGGTCCCCGCCGGGATCGCGCCCCCCCTCTGGCCCCTGCCCTCAAGGCCTCAAGCGCCTGAAGCCTCGCCCTGGCGAAAGCTCAGGATCGCCTCCATCTCGGAGGGGAAAACGCGGTACAGGTGGTTGAAGCCCAGGATTTCGAAGATGTTGAGGACGGTTTCGTTCAGTTCCGAGAGGCGGATGTCGCCGCCGTTGCCGCGGACTTCTTCGATCGCGCCCATGATCGCGCCCAGGCCGGCGCTGGCAATGTAGGCGAGGCCCGAGCAATTGACCACGATCTTGAACCGGTTGTCCTTGAGGGCCTTCTGGATCGCGCTCTCGAACAGACGCACGGTGTGGGCGTTGATGAAGCCCTGGGGGTAGAGCAAGACGATATCGTCGAGCTCGCGGGTCTGGACCTCCAGTTCGCTCATGACCTCGCGCGGCCCTCCGGTTTCAAAGCGACTATACCGTGTTCTTCGGGGCTTCTCCACGGGCGCCGCCGAGGACGCGCCGCGCCTCCCCGATGTCCAACCGTACCTGCTCGAGGAGCGACTCCGCCCCCGCGAATCGTCGCTCCTCCCGCAGCCGAACCGCGAACTCGACGCGCAGGCGGGCGCCGTAGAGGTCGCCCTCGAAGTCCAGGATGTGGGCCTCGAGGGTCGTCTCCCCCCCTCCGAAGGTGGGCCGCCGTCCCAGATTCACCACCGCCGGCCGGCCCTCACCCCCGGCCGCGCCCAGCCGGCACCAGCAGGCATAGACCCCCGCGCGCGGGAGGGTCTCGTTTTCAGGCCGCAGGTTAGCGGTGGGAATGCCGAGCGTCCTCCCCCGGCCCTTTCCCTGAACCACCGTCCCCTCCACGGCAAACCGGCGCCCCAGCAGGTCCCGCGCGGCTTCCACCGCCCCCCGGGCCAGGGCCTCCCGGATGCGGGTGGTGCTGATGGGGGCCCCCTCGTGCCACACCGGCTCCAGACCCTCTACCCGAAAGCCCAGGGCGGCTCCCAAGCGCTTGAGCTCCGCGAGGTCGCCCGCCCGGCCGTGCCCAAAGCGGAAATTGTTGCCCACCACCACCAGGCACGAGCCCAGGGCTTTCTGAAGCACGTGGCGGGCGAACTCCTCGGGAGTCTCACGCGAGAGCTCGAGGGTGAAGGGCAGGGCCGCTAAGTAGTCCACGCCGAGGCCGGCCAGGACCTCGGCCTTCTGCTCCAGGGTCATGAGAGCGGTGGGCGCGCGTTCGGGGCTCAAGACGCGCCCGGGGTGGGGGTCGAAGGTCAGGACCACGCCCGTGCCCCCCGAGGCCCGGGCCGCCCGCACCGCCGCCGCCACCAGGACCTGGTGTCCCCGGTGGACGCCGTCGAAATTCCCCACCGTGACCGCCGGCGCCGGCCAGGCGCGCGGCGACAGGGTCTCCAGGCGGACGAGCTCCATGGGAAGGGGTCGGGCTCTAAGGCCTCTCCACGGACAGCACCCTCTCGATGGAGGCCGTCCGGCGCGGCCGACCCGAGGCGTCCACCGCGCTGATCAGGTAGCCGCTGGGGCCCGGGTTGTAATAGTAGGGGCGTGACCAGGGGTCTTGCAGGCCGCCCGCGTCCAGGAGGCCGCTCGCCACCAGGTCGTCCAGTACGCGCGCGGGCGCGCCGTGGATCAGGTGGTAGGCGACGAGGGCGCGGTCCAGGCGCTGCAATCGGGAGAGGCTCACGCCCTCCAGCAGCTCGTCCGAAGAGCCCCCCAAGAGCGGGGGCAGGCCGGTCACCGCAAACGGAGAGCGGAGCTGGGCCGCGATTCCGGCCAGGGCGAGGAGGGCCACCAGGAGCATGACCACGAAGCCGGGGATGCCCGACCCCACCCCCTCCGTGACCTCCTCCTCCTCCGCGGCCCGGGCCGCCCCCGTGCCCGCCTTGGCGATGATGTTGCGGTTCAGGAGGTCAAAGAGGGTGCGGCAGACCTCGAACTCGGGGGCGCCGCTGGCGTCGATGATCGCCTGCACGCTCCGCGTGCCGTCCACCCTCCGGTAGAGCCGCTCTTCCTCCGGGCTCAGCCGAATCTTGTTGGAGGAGGTGGCGGGCGTCCGTTTGCCCGCGGGAGCCCCCGCGGGGGCCTCGTCGGCCCGCGCCGCCCCCACCTCGATCAAGGAGGGATCCACCGCGCTCCTAAACACGATGTCCATGGAAGGGATCTTCTTCTCGATGATGGGCCACTCGTCCACCATCCGGATCCCTTCCATGAGGATGAAGTCCGCGCTCATGGGGTTGAAGTTCTCGCGGTCGTAGTCCACGGCGTCGGTGGGGGCGAAGTTGTAGTTGCCGTCCCGCCAACGGAAGACCTTGAAGACGATGTGGGAGACCTGCACCTGCAGCGCGTCTTTCAGGTCCTTGGCCGTGATGTAGCTGTTGGTGGCCAGCACGTGGCCGAGCCTCTGCAGAGTCTGCTTCTGGACCTGAAGGGCTTCCTCCAAGCGCTCCCGGCTGAGCTTGCCCTGCTTGACGAGCACGCTGCCCAAGCGGTCCTCCAGCCGCTTGGAGGAGGAGTCGGCCATGACCACCATCCCGTTCTCGAAGGTGACGGTCACGCTCTCTTTCTCGTTGGTCAGGGTCAGGAGGCCGGTCTTCCGCTGCAGGCCGATCAACTGGAAGATGTCGGGAAGGCCGAAATCCTTGATCGTTCCCTCGAGGGCCATGGCTGCCTAGGACCTCAGGAATTGCGACCCGGACGGGCGGCGGGTTGCGCGCGGCGGATGGGCACCATGACCTCGAAATCCGGCCGCGTGCGGTTGGCGGTGATGTAGAGGGCGACCAGCAAGAAGGCGGCCAGGCCCAGCCCCCAGGGCCGGGCCAGGACCGAAGGCGCCTCGGTGACGGGGAGCACGCGGCCGGTCAG
>DATMQU010000565.1:0-10111 GCA_035566715.1 Vicinamibacteria bacterium | reverse complement strand
CAGAGCTCCCAGACCAGCGGGGGCTCGCAGGGTGACTCCGCCCGTCGCCCGCAGGGGACCGCTCTCCAGCGAGCAGACGCGGAACCGATACCAATCCACCTCGAGCTCGGGCCGGGGCAGGCCGAAGATCTCGACCACGATCCCGAACTCGAAAGTGCACAGCCCCTCGTAGGCGAGGGCTACCACACGGCGTCGGTCCGGGGCAGGCATCCGAACCTAGCATAGCATGGCAGGATTTCGACGCATATTGTCGCTCCTGCCACTCGACGGGTCGGTCGTGGGCGGCTAGATTCTAGGAACGAAGGGAATGGAGGACACAATGCCAGCGATCGCGGTTGCCCCATCATTGGTGAGGGAGGTTCCCGCCGCCCCGTCCGCGGAGGCGGTCGCCCATTTCGGAAGCCTTCTCAGCCTTGAAACCGACTGTTGGGACGTGCACGAGGACCTGAGCGCCGGCCAGCCCGCTTTCGTGCTCCTCGATGTGCGCACCCCGGATATGTTCGCGGCGGGTCACATCGCGGGAGCCGTCAACCTGCCCCATCGAAGGATCGTGGAGCGTAACCTGGCCTCGTACCCCGCCGACACCCTCTTCGTCGTCTACTGCACAGGCCCCCACTGCAACGGGGCGGACCGGGCGGCGCTCCGCCTGGCTCGGCTGGGCCGGGCGGTGAAGAAGATGCTCGGCGGAGTAGAGGGTTGGAAGGACGAGGGGTTCACGCTGACGCCCGCCGAGGCGCCCTCGATCCCAGCTCGAGAAGCATGAGAGCGTGAGTTCGCTGGTGGAAAGGCTGTTCCGGACCGAGCCAAGGATCCGCTACGTGGCGGTGAACCAAGGTAGCCGGATCATTGAGATGGTCCAGAGCCCGCAACCTCTAGGCTCCCGAGAGTGACCGCATCGAAGAACTCATCGTGAATCCGATCGTGCTGCCCGCGATCTAGAGTCCCGAGGGGTGGGGCAGGTCACCGCGTGACGACGGCGAAGGAGTAGTCGGCCAGGTCCCTGGTGTCGCCGGCATGCGTGAACCCGCTGAGCAGGAGGGTGTACTCGCCCGCGGGCAGGACTCTAGCAGGGATCTCGACCATCAGGGCGACGCCGGAGTCGGTGGCCTGCATGCGCAGACCTTCCTGGCCCCACACCTGATGGCCTTCGGGCATGCGGATCAGCGCTCGAAACCCGCGATGGGACCGGTGCGCCGACCCGCTGGCGACGTCCAGCTGTAGCCTGACGACATCGGCGGCGGTCGGGACGACGAGGCTCTCTGATTCGGCTTGCCCCCTGCCGCTCGGCGTCAGGATCAGGGAGACGGGGGTCTGGGTTCCAATCCGTCGGGCCTCGGCGAGCAACTCCTCGAGCTCCGCTAACTGGGCCAAGAGACGGGCGAAGTCGTCGGCCGACCGGTTCGCCCGTCCCCTTTGCATTTGCCGCATGAAGAAGACCCACAAGCCGATGAGGAGGATGAAGGGGGCCCAGGAGAGGAGCACGTTGGGCCCAATTGGGGTTTCCTCAGGTCGATAGCTGACCGCGACCTTTTTAGCGAGCAGGGTGTCGACAAGCTTCTCGTAGCCGATGGGAGCCAGGGTCTTGAAGAGCTGCAGGTTGGTGCTGTGGCCCTTGATCTCGTTGCCCGTTATCGTCACGTCCGCCACTTGGCCGGACTCCACCTGGGCCATGAAATCGCTGAACTTGACCGCCACCTCACTTTTCTGGGTCTGGGCGAAGTGCCAGGCCAGGAAGACAACGACCAGCAAGGTCATCCAGAGCATCACGGTCCGGAACTTTGGGAGAGGCGGATCCTTGCCCATCGATTGCCGGTCCTGCCGAGAGGTCGTCGAAACTCGCCGAACGGGTCAAGGGGAGTCTCTCTTCTCACGTCGCCCTGTATAACGTCATGACCACGGGCTTGAGGCCGCGAGCGCAGACGGAACTCAACGAATATCAGGGAAGTTCAGGTGAGGGTAAAATGACGCGATTCGTCGGAATGCAAGAAGAACGCCGAGGGCCACCTTTAGGACCATTTCCTCCAAGAAACTTCAAAGAAAGGGGACGGTTGGCCCGCGCGTTCACAGCCCAGACCCGTTTGGTCGGCCCTACCGACGTCCACGGAGGTGACCATGCCACCAGATCCGGGCACTCCCGGGGGCCATGCTCCTGGCGCCGACAGCGTTCTGCGTCGACTCTTGGGAGGACTGTCGGTCTTCACCATGCTCATGACGGTGCCCCAGGTCCTGACCATATGGATCGGCCATCAAGCGGCCGGGGTCTCCATTCTCTCGTGGAGCGCCTACCTGCTCTCGGCGATGTTGTGGTTGTGGTTCGGAGTCCTGAAGCGCGACAGGAACATCTACTTGCCCTGCGTGGGCTGGATCATGCTGGATTGCGCCGTTATAGCTGGAGCCGTCCTCTATGGCTAGAACGCGCGCCGAGGTGAAGGGGGTTGGGCAGGCGCCGAAGTGCTTCGAGCCGGGGAAGGATCGATCCGGGAGGTTCCGTTGAGCAACCTCGCACCGTCGACCACGGCCGAGTCCCTGGTGTGCGACCCGTCTCCGGGGGCCACGATCGAAGCCTTGCCCGGCAACCTTGCCGACCTCGGTGGAATGGCGATCCGCCGCCTGTTGCCGCGCAGCAAGCGCCGCCTCGTCGGCGCCTGGTGCTTTTGCGACTCCTTCGGCCCGCTAAGCTTCGAACAAGGGAAGGGGATGGACGTTCCGCCCCATCCACACATCGGCATCCAGACCGTCACCTGGCTGCTCGCGGGCGAGGTGATGCACAAGGACAGTCTCGGGTCCGAGGGGCTCGCCCGCCCGGGCGTCCTCAACCTGATGACCGCGGGCCGGGGAATCGCCCACGCCGAGGAGACCCCTCCGCAGAACAGCGGTCACCTGCGGGGCGCGCAGCTCTGGGTGGCGCTCCCGGAGCCCAGCCGCAACGCGGCGCCGGCATTCGAGCAACAGGCGACGCTCCCCATCTCCTTGGGCGGGGGCCAGGCGACGCTGATCCTCGGCGAGCTCGCCGGCCTGAGGTCGCCGGCCCGGGTCTTTTCACCCATTGTCGGGGCGGAGCTAGCCGCGGCTATCGACCAAGAGCTCGTGATCCCGCTCGACCGCGAGTTCGAGCATGCCTTGGTACCGCTCGAGGGCGAATGCCAGTTGGAGAGACAGCCCCTTGCGGTCGACACGCTCTACTATCTTGGGACCGGTCGCGGCGAGCTCCGGCTCAAGGCTGGGGCCATGGCGCCCCGCGCGCTCCTCCTGGGCGGCGCACCCTTTGGCGAGACCGTGCTCATGTGGTGGAACTTCGTGGCGCGCACGACGGAGGAAATCATCGAGGCGCGGAGTGATTGGATGGCTGGCCGTCGGTTCGGAGAGGTTCGAGCGTACGCCGGAGAGCGTCTGGCGGCGCCACCATTTGTGGCGCGCCCTATCCCACGCTCCTGATCGGCATGACCTCACTCGCTTTCTCTGGGTAGTGCCACTGAGTTGATTCGGGTCAGAAGAGACAAGGGGAATATCCATATGGAACCACGCTTCTCGTCGAAGATGATCCTGGCAAACGTGCCTCTCTATGCGCTCCTTGCTGTTCCGCTTGCGGCCCAGAGTGCCGATCGACTCATAGGGAAGAACGTATCGATCGCGCCGATGAGCTTCAAAGGCCGGAGTGCGGTCCAGGTGATAGCGAATCCCGAGGCGGCAAACGGCACGTCGTATGCATTAGTCAAGGACGTTTCGTTTCGCGAGGGCGTGATCGAAGTGGAATTGGCTGGCCAAACTGCTGCGGCTGCGTCTGCCACCGCGCGCGGGTTCATTGGCATCGCTTTTCGGATGCAGGGCGACGGACGCTACGAGTACATCTACATTAGACCGACGAACGGTCGGGCCGACGATCAGATCAGGCGGAACCACTCCACCCAATACAGTTCTTACCCGGACTTTGACTTTGCTCGATCGCGGCAGGAGGCTCCCGAAAAATATGAGTCCTACGTCGATTTGGAGCCCGGCGTCTGGACCAAGTACAAGATCGAGGTGGAAGGCCGCAAGGCTCGCCTCTACGTGCACGGAGCTGAGCAGCCCTGCCTGATCGTCAATGATCTCAAGCTCGATCCGCGGGAGGGAGGAGTCGCCCTGTGGGTCGGACCGGGCACGGAGGGCTATTTTTCCGGTCTGAAGATTACGGCCAAGTAGCTGTCACTCACTGCACGTCTCTAATCCATGCAGGGTGGCCGTGGTGAGCCAGGAGGCGGAAGTCAGGGGAGCAGCCCCATTGACCGGCACTGGTCATGGATCGCCCCCTTCAGCCGGACCACGTCGCCCTCGTGAGGAACGAAGGAGCGCTCCAAGCCGTTGCAGAGGGCACGGCGGTTCTCTTCGACGGGATCCTTCAGTCCCCGCTCTTGGAGCCCGTGAAGCGCCCAGAGCACACGTCGCTCGTCCACCGGGAGAACTCCACCAGGGCCGGCGGCCGTGAAAGGCAGGGCGTAGGCCTCGATCAGGGAGTCGACGGCCCGGCGTCGCACCCTGGGGTCGGGATCGCCCAATAGGGACACAAGGAGATCCTGGCTTGCCCCGGTGTGGTAGCTCGCCGAGAGGCGCACCTCGGCGGGAAGGTCCCGCGCTCGAACTACCTCGTCGAGGAGCTCACGGGAGCCGGGGCACCAGAGATTGGCGACGAGTTGCTGGGCCGCGAGCGGGTCCTCGCGAGCCAGGCGGCTCACCAGCTCGAGCGCCTGCTTGGTTTGAGTAGCCAGCCCACAGACCTCCTTACGCGTGGTCATCATTTGTCGAGCCGACCTCACCTGGGCCCGCGTCGCCCTCATTCCCTGCGCCGCCTGAGCGACCTCCCTGCAGCCGGGATTCGCGATCACGGCCTCGAGAACGTGGTCATAGCCTGCATCCTCCGAGCCGAAGGCGGGGTCAGGGGCGAAGGCGTGGGTGCAGGTCGAGCCATCGACGACCCGCGCCAGGGAAGCGGCCTCGGCGTAGGCGTTCCCGTCCCCGAGCCGTCCCAGTAGCAGCAAGGCCGGTCCACGGACGACGGGGTCCGGATCCCCGCGCGCTATCTGCAGCGCGACCCCGGCCCCGGCCTCCAAGCGTGGCTCGCCCGGATGGGCAACTCCGATTTCGTCCGAACCTGGTCGCAAGCTCTCGGTCGCCTGCAGCTTTTTCTTGATGAGCTCGACCACGGCCCTCCGAACCTCCGGGGACTCGTCGCGCAGGAAAGTCCTCAGTCGCTCCTCGTCATCCAGGCCGCTCGCTTCCACCGCCACCGCGCGAACCTGGGCCGGCACCTCGCTGGAGGTGGCCATCGCGCTCAGGCCTTCGCGCGCCGCGGGCCTCTCCTTCAGACTAGGGCAGGACAGCGCACCCCACACCTCCGTGGCCCGGCCCGGGTCCTCTCGCAACAGCTTCTCCAGATCAGGCACCACGCCGTCCAGAACCGCGGGCCACCTTGCCACGACCGAACAGGCAGCGCAGACGTGCTGCACCAAATTCGGGTCTTCGCCCCCGCGGTGCAAACGACGAAGGGCGGAGGAAAGGTCGCGCCGGCCCAGTGTCAGCTCGAGAGGCGTGAGCAGCACGACGGCCGTCAGCCCCAACGCGACAAGGCCTGGACCCCAGGGCTGGTTCCCCTTGGGAGCGTCGCGGCTCAAGATGGCCGCGCAGATGACGCTTACGAACGCTGCGGGAACACCAAAGAGGAGCCCCACCCGCAGCTGATACTGAGCGGACGGTCCGGCCGTGTCCGGCGCCGAGGCGGCCAGGCCCATCACGATCCTCCAAAGAAAGAGGGCCACCCACCACGCACCGGTTCCAGCCAAGACCGCACCCATGACCTGAACTGATGCCCTCGGGGCAGTCTCCTCGTGCCGCGAGACCTGATTCCAGACTGCGACAGAGGCGAGCAGAGACAGAACCGGGATCGACCAGAACAGTGCCTCCGACCCCAGGAGGGGATGAAGGTCAGCGTGGGTTCCATAGACGTCCGCGAGCAGGTTGATAGCCCGCAGGCCGATCAGAAATGGAGCTACGAGCAGGACGAACGCCGGTACCCCCTCGACCAGCCGGCGCAAGTCAGGGACCCTTGAATTTCCGCCTTGACAGCAGGCCGGATGGAGCCCCAGCCCGGCGGGGGGAACGCTCCGGGGCGATGGACCCGTTGCCGACCCCGTAGCTCTCCGAGGCCGTCATCTGCCGATCATCGGGCACGAGAGCCCTAGGCTACCCCGGACAGAGCCCTGAACCCAAGGGCTCTCAAGGGCTCAGGAAGAATCGGCGAATGGCCGTGGCCTCGGCCTCGGTCACGCCATCCCAGACCGCGCCATCTCCGGAGGCGGTCGAATACCCGATGGGGCTCAGGCCTTCGAGGTAGGTCACGATGGGCTTGAGTACGTCTGGTAGGGCGTCTCCGCCCGGGTAGCCGAAAGCTACCGGCACCACCGCGTCCGCAAACGTCAGGCTTCCGTGGTTGCCGGGTATTCCTTTGTCGCTGTCGAAATGGAATCCGTCGTGCATGTTGGCGAGCACGACGATGTCGCCGCTGTTGGGCGAGTTGAGCCGGGCCAGACGCTCCGTGGGCAATGCATACTGCCAGCGTGGATCCGGAGGATCCCCGTAGCCCTTGCCCACCAGATAGCCCGGAGGCTGCAGCTGATTGGCCAACCGGCATTCGTCCGTCCCGCTCGCTCCGCAGGCGAAGGTCCCCGAGAGCTTGTAGTCGCGCGGAACCACCATGTAAGAGCTGTCCGAGAAGCCCGCCGTCCCCGGCACCCGCACCAGGATATCGGAGATGGGTCGGTTCGACCAGGACGTGCCCGCGGCAGTGATGTAGCTCTGATAGATCTGGTCCACGAAGGGCTCGAGGACGTCGAGGCTGGGCGGCCGAGTAAAATCCGGGCCCAGGGTTGGAGGGTTGCCGGCCACGGGGGCGTTGCTCGCGACGTAGACGTAGGCCAGGCCATATTGGGCATCGAAGATGACGCTGCTCCGGAAGACGCCCGTCAGGAGGGTGTCCCCGACCAGGGTATCGCCGTTGACCTGGAGGGTTCGCTGCCAGGTCTTGATCCCCTTGTTCTGCAGGAAGCTGCCCTGCTTGCCCAGATACATGAACTTGGACTTGGTCGTGTCGACTAGGCCGTGGTCCCCAAAGACGCCATAGACCGTCGTCTGTCCGAACGACTGCTCGAGGGCCCGGGTGATCCGGTTAAGCCGGCCGTGGAGGGCGGAGAAGAAGAAGTATTGAACCTGGTTCAAGGATCCCGTGCTGGGGCACCCGCTGTCCGTGTTGCCCGGGCTCACCCCGCACCCGTGCAGGTAGTGATCGAGGCCGGGCAGATAAACGACCATCAAGTCGAAGCTGTCGCCGTTCTTCCGGATCTCGCCGATCGCCCGGTTGGTCGAGCCCTCGTCAAGGTCCGTCGCGCCGCCGTAGGGGGAAAGGGGGTTTGCCCAACGCGCGAAGTCCGTCACGCCGAACGGGTCCCAGACATCGTCGCCGTGGGGGCCTGAATTCCCCATGCCCAGGCCCGCCTGCTGGCCGAGGACGATGCTGCGGAACTGCGCGTCTCGAAGATCGTCGTAGACGAAGCGGGTGCCGATGAAGTGGCGGTTGTACGCGTCCGAACTGCCGTTGACCCACTGGGCGAGGAAGAAATCGCCGTCCCCCAGGGCCTGGCTTAAGGCGCCGCCGAGGTTGCCGCCGGGAACGGGGAGACTGGTCCGGTTGAGCCATTCGTTGGCGGGCACCCCGGTCACGGCGGGGAAGCTTCCCGAGAACATGGTCGACCACCGGCTGAAGGTGATGGGCGGGAAGCTGGTAAGGAGCGGCTTCTTCTCGAGCAGGCCCTTCCCGCGGTAGGTGTCCCCGAAGATGCCGGCCAGGGCCGTACCCAGCGCCTTCGGACTCACGGGCGGCGCCGGGTCCTCCTTCACCTGGGTGAAGAAGTCGTACCCAAAACCGTCGATGGCGAAGATGACCATCCTTCCCCGGCTTACTTTGAGTATCTTGGGGAACATCTTGGTCTGACCGTTGTCCAGGGTGAAGGTGAGGTCGCGGACGCCGACGGTGGCCGTGCGGTCCACAGTCATCGAGAAGGTGGTGGTGACGCGGACGACCTCGAGCGAAACCGGCTGCTCCTGGCGCTGAACGAGGGTGGTCGTGACTCCTGTTCCGGAGACGGACATCCCCTTCACTTCCGGCTCCCCTCCCCCGGCCGTGATGTAGGACGTGGTCAGGGTGACCTGACTGCCCCGAACCACGACCGCAGGGGAGAGAACAATGGAGCCGGAGGGCCTCGTGATGCTCACCCCGCCGCTGTTGAAGGTGAAGGTGTAGGGCCGTGACACGGGTGGATTCTGTCCCTGCAGGCCGGTGAGGATGTTGGGGGCCTGCGAGCTTCCCTTGTCCGGCACCACGACCAAGGGCAGCCTCGCCCGAACGCCCGAGAGGGGGCCGCTCGTGGCCGCGGGCGAGGGAGCCAAGGTCAGGTCGAAGGCCTGTCCGTTGATCATCGCTTGGTCGCCCGATTGCAGGGTCGCCAGCCCGCTCGCCACGACCCACGCGGGCTCGAAGGTGCCTCCGTCGAGGGGCGGGTTGTTCTGGACGCTGACGAAAGCGGTCTGGACGGCCGTGTTCGGAGTGAAGACGGTGCTGGTCGGCCCGAACGACTGGCTCTTGAAGCGGTTATTGCCCGGCTGCTCCTCCAGGAGCTCCATGTAGAAGCCCTGGAGACTGAGGTCGGAGCTGTCGAGGAGGAGGCGCAGGCGGCTCGGCTGGCCGGGCTGGCTCAGGATGGAGGCGACCTGGATCGTGGTGGTGCCAAGCCCCGGCACCGGAGTCGACCCCGTGAAGGTCTGTGAGGCGGGCGCGGTCTCGGTCAGGGTCACCGCATCCTGGTCGAGGGCGGAGCGGACATTCACCCGAATGGTGTCGATGACGCTGGGATCGAGGGGACCGGCGAGGAGGACTTCCATCGTGTCGTTGCTCGGGAGCCGCAGCGCCGGATTCCGGAAGAGCCCCGATCCGGGGGCCGTCTCCAGGAATTCATAGGACTGCTTCACGATGGACAGCCCTAGGCTCGAGAGCACCGCGGGGACGACCCGCCGGGCCGAGGTATCGCCCGAGACGGGAGCCTGGAGAGACAGGCTCGCCGTACCCAGGTCGGGGGTGACCCCCGTGAAGGTCAGGGTGCCGACCCCCGTCTCTACGAGCGGGGTCTCGCTCCCGGTCGGACTGGTCGCGCCATGGTAGAGCACGAGGGAGTTGGGCACGGTCGTGCTCATGGCCGAGGCCACGAGGGTGAAGGGGTCCAGGAACTTCGTGTCGTAGGCGCTTCCGGTGGGCGCGGTGGCGGGGAGGGGGCCGGACTGCTGGGCATTGATGGTGAAGGAGCCGTACCCGCGGTTGCCGATGGCGTTCTCCGCCTCCACGGACACCGTGTTGGAACCGTCGCTGATCCCGACGGTAACCGTCGTCTGGAAGGTGGCCCGGAAGGCGAAGGGCCGGGTGACGCTGGCCGGCTCGGGGACGGGGGTCACGGGATAGGTCTGGTCGCCCACGAACACCTGCGTGATGTCCGCGGCGTGGCTGTCCACGATGTCGGCCAGGGCGTCCGTGATCTGTCCAGAGACCCTGACCTGGGCCTGGGTTCCATCCCCGATCAGGGTCACGTCGGAAGCAGCCACAGGGTCGAGCGTGACCACCGGCCGTGGATCGGAGGTGAGGGGAGCAAAGCTCTCCTCCCCGCGCTTGTCCACGAAGACGATCCGCACGAGGGGGATGGTCTTGAAGGCGGACTGGAGGACCTTGTCGGTCTGGGGTTCGACGACGGCCCGGGCCGTGTACACGGCCTTGGGATCCACGACCGCGCCCGCCGGCCAGGTGGCGCTTCCCTTCGACCCCGAGGTGGTGGCGGACAGGGTCTGTATCAACCCCCCGTTTCTGTAGATCTCGACCTGGGCGGTGCCGATTTGGTAGGAGCTGGGGACCACGCCGAAGTTGATCTTGACGTCCTTCTCGGTGACCAGGATGCCCTGGTTCCGGACCATGCCGCTGGGGGTGATCTGGTAGATCACGGCCGTGGTGGCCAGGGCCGCCGTCCTCAACCCGCTCAGGGGGGTG
>DATMQU010000564.1:0-9306 GCA_035566715.1 Vicinamibacteria bacterium | reverse complement strand
CTGGGCGGTGGCCGTCAGAATTCCGCCCGACGGCAGGCCGTCGTTCGCGTTTGTGAAGTCGCCGGAGCCCTAGCCGCCCGTGAGAAGCATCGCGGAAACGGGACCACGATCGCGTGGCAAGGTCTGACGTCGTCGCCCTCTTCTCCGGGCGATGTCAGAGGGTCCTCCTCGGGGAACAACCCCGTAACACCAGGCCCGCGCGGATGCACCGCTACCATCGATGGGACCTACGGTCATGCCCTGAGGCGCTGCCGCGTGAGACGCCCCACGCTGTTGGTGGTCCATTACCGGCGTTCGCCTTAGTGGCGGTGCTCAGAGTCACGTCCGTAGTAGTGACGCTGAGGCTCATGTTGGGCGCGGTAGTCGCGAAGATACCGGGGCTCCTGATTGTAGGTCTGCCAGCCCCCCCGTGCGTCCCGATAGTGCCAGCGGCTCCCGTACCAGTACGCAGCGTGGCCCTCGTAGTACACAGGCGTGGTTGTCGCTCTAAACAAGGCGGGCGGAAAGATCTGAATGTTAATGCCCGCTCTAGCCGGGGCGGCCGCTAGGCATGAAACGACCACAACACCCGTCAAGATCGTCACAAGACTTCGGTTCATGGGATCCTCACTTTGCCGAAGGGGCTGGTTGGTAAGCCGCATGCTCCCGGAGCCCCGCGGCGATTTTCGTGCGTTGCTCCGGCGTCAGCAGGGGAGTCACGGTCTCGTAGAAGAGAGCCATTCGCGTCGCCCCGCGGCTCGCGAGGTGGCCGTTCGCGTTCGACGTAACGGCCTTTGCATCGAACGAGTCACCGGCGAACGCGGTGGAGAACGCGTGCACGTGCGCTTCCCCCTTCTTGGGATCGAACTTGCCGGAGAGTCCGGCCATCGCCGTGTGGAGGGCCGCTGAGATCTTGGTGACCTGATTCGGTGTAAGCTTCGCCTCCTCAGTGAGCTCCGCGAGCTGGCCGCCGCGTTCCCGCCCGTCCGGCAGCTCCTCTTGGTTGACCTGACGCCAGACCTCCCAATGGGCCTGGACTTTGTCCACGAGGGCCGCGCGCTCGGGCGGGGACAGGATCGCGTGAAGCTTGTTTAGTGTGTCGAGACTGGCCCCATGCGCGGCGTCCGCCGCCGTAGTTAGTCTCGCGATGGCCGCATCGACCTTGCCCGCATCCACGGCGCCAGCGGTCATGCCGTCGGCCAGCACCAGCTGGAGGCTCTTTTCGGCCTCTCGAGCGGGCGCCATTTGAGTGTGCAGGTCACTCTGGAGCTTTTCGACCTGGGGACGCTTGCTATCATCTGTGCCCAGGGTATCTAGGCTCATGGCGATGAACTTGGTAACACCACCGTGATGATGGTGGCGGTGGTGTTCCTTCAACTCGGAGGCCGCTTGGTCATCCGCCGGTGTCGCGCTAGAGGTTGATGCGCCGCCCGCCGCCGTTGGAGACGGTGCCTGGGCGGCATGGGTTGCGGCAGCACTCAGTCCAAAGCCAGCAACCAATGCAAGTCCTGTCATACTCAAAAATCGCATGTGCACTCCCATCAAAAGGCCGAAGACAACGGCACCGTGTCCTCGGTCATGACCTGTGACTGCTTACTTTCTCGCTCGTGAAGGCGAGCGCCCGGAACAGGTCAGGTCCAGCTTGGCTGCTTTCACTTCGCCGCGTCCTTGACCTTGTCGATCATCTTCTCCGCCGCCTGTTTGACCTTTCCGATTGTCTGATCGAGCTGACCCTCGCGCTTCAGCCTCGGGTCATCGGTCAAGGCTCCAGCGGCCTCTTTTACGCGTCCCTTCAGTTCGTCCGCCTTGCCAGTCGCCATGTCGATTTCTCCTGTCTCTACCGTTCGTGCTGCTTCGCTCGCGTCAGCGCCCCGCGGCACGCCCTCTGTCAACGTTTGTGATCGATCTCGACTGTCTCCTTGTTCCCGCTGCCTGAGACCGCCACTATGAAGCCGATCCCGATCGCGATCACAACACCGATCGCCGTCCAGGCGGGCCCCACGCGTTCGATGACGCCCAGCTTCCACAGAGCGGCGACGAGCCCACCCAGGACGATGAAGTAACCCACCAAGTACATTTGCATCCACTTCATGAGATCCTCCGTGCTCCATCCACAGCACGTGCCCTTGCTTGATTCAATGCCGCGCGGGCGGCTTCACGCCCCCGCGGGCGGAACGGATCCTCATCCAAGTCACCCATCGGGAGCCATTCCTGGCTGAGGTGCAAGTGGATGACCGCCTGACGAGTGGCCGCAGAGGCCGAGTGCTCCCTTCGGCGCCTCTGCTGACCGTGGCTACTCAAGACGCAAGGCCAAGCCTCTCCGGGCGAGCATTCCAGAGGGCGCTGTACGCTGCTGGTCAAAAGCAACCCCCGTGCCACTCTGCCGCCTCGGATGCAGGTCCGCCTTCCGTGATACGCCTCCCCTAGATACGGGTTTCTTCGATGGAGGAGGACGCCCCATTCCCGAACGCCGATCAACCCAATTGAGGAGAACAATCTACAATCGGCTTGAAGCAGCCCTCTGCTCTCCGGCACTTCGCCTTGCTCGGAGAGCGAGATCCTCAGTCTTCACGCCGCCTCCAGAGCGCACCTATAAGGTGGCGCTGATCTTGCTGGAGAGGACGGTATGCCGGCGATTCCTCAGCTCGCCAAAGGCGCAGCGAGGAAGCCAGGCTGGCCCATCATACGAGCACAAACGTAACCAAGGAGGTTTCATGACCGACCACAAGCTGGACTACACATCACACGGCGCGTCATTTTCCGCATTGACATTCTCGTTTCTCGCCGGTGGCATTGCGGGCGCAACCGCTGCTTTGCTCCTTGCTCCACAGTCGGGCAAGGTCACCCGCGAGATCATGGGGCGCAAGCTGAATGACGCCACCGACTCAGCCCGCGAGCTGGGGGGTCGGATGGTCGACAAGCTGAACGATGCCGCAGACTCCGCGCGCGAATTGAAAGATCGAACGATCCGCCGGGGCCAGGAATTCCGTGAGGAGGCCACGAACCGCATGGAGGGGGCAGCCTCCGCCCTCGCGGGCAAGGTTGGGCAAAGGGAGCGCGGGAAAAACGGAGACCTCAAGGATGGCGATTCATCCGCCTAGGAATGTCTTCCTAGTCTCGCTCGGAGCCACGGCTTCCTGTCGAAGCCGTGACTGAGCCTTGGTCCAGGCAAGGGCGGTGTACCCGCGGACAGAAACGATGGCTTACGGCAACGGCGTCAGGGGGTACAGCATTGTGCCAGTGACAGCCCCCGCAGCGGCGACGGCGATACCCGTGCCGGCGCCAAGCCGCCCTTGGCGCCTGAGGGAAGTCCACGTCATCGGCCAGGTCCCTGACGTCGGCCGTCGGCTCGAACAGGAAGGCGACGGCGAGTTGCGCGCCCACGGTCTCGAAGCCGCGAACGAAGCCGTCTGTGAAATCACCGTTGCGAAAGCGCTTCGAAGCGTCGGTCACGACCTCCCCGCAGAGGACCTGCCGGGTTCCGGAGTCGCTCCACCCCGGACTCTGGCATGCCCGGCGCTGGGGTTGAATGGGGTTGTCCTCAAGAGATATGTTGATGCGGCCGGCAAAGTCGTAGAGCAGCTGGAGGCGCGGATCAACACTAACCCCAACCAACTCTTGTCGCTTAAGCAACAGGCTGCTCCCACTGGCGCAGCTGATACCGAGACCACACCACCAACCCCCAAGCCGGTAGGCGCGTCCGTGCGTGCCTGAGAAGACCGTCGGTCCGCTTAACATGGCATCAAGGCCGCTGTCTGGAGACACGAGCCCTGCACCCCCACGCCCAGTGCGTGGTCCCCGGGGGTGGTCTCTGCTCCCTCTCGCCTTCCTTTTCACATTTCCGGCGCTCGGCAGAGCTCAGACCACCGCGCCACCGCAAATCGCCCATTCGGTGTCTGTAGATAGGGTGACAGAAAGCCCCTCTGCGAAATCGCTTTACCGACCCATTACAGCTACACAGCTCGCTTCCTTTGCTGCTTCTCATGAAACGCCGGAACTCGACGCCGGCTTTCACCTCCTTTACGAACTGAAGCCTGTGGAAGCCCGAGCCCTGTTTGAGGCGTGGCTGCACTCCCATCCGGCAGATCCTCTCGGGAGCGCTTCGCAAGCGGCGAGCTACCTGTTTGAGGAGTGTTACCGGCAAGGCGTCTTGACTTCCGCGTACTTTCTTGACGACAAGCGGTTTCTGGGTGACATCCCCCTCAAACCGGACCCCGAGCTACGCGCGGCGTTCTTCGCCGCGGACAAACAGTCGCAGGCCTTGGCCCGCCTCCGACTGAAGGCAGACCCCGACGATACGAACGCCTTGTTCGCCATGACGATGAGCGCAGGCATGGAGGCCGACTATGCCAGCCTGATCGATAAGCATCAGCTTGAAAGCCTGAGAATGATCCGGGATGCTGATAAATACGCCAAGAAGCTATTGGCAGTCGCCCCGGAAGCTTCCGATGCCTACCTCACCTTAGGGGCGGCGAATTACATCATCGGCAGCCTGCCGGCGCCCAAGCGATTCTTCCTCTTTTTCGCCGGAATCCATGGCGATAAGAGCGGCGGCGTACAGCAGCTCGAGGTCGCCGCGACTCACGGCCACTACCTCCGGCCGTTTGCGAAAATCCTGCTGGCACTGGCAGCGCTGCGCGAGAAGAAACCGGAAGTGGCCCGCACTCAATTCAGGGAGCTCGTCGCGGAATTCCCGCAGAACCCCCTTTTCTCGAGTGAGCTAGCCACACTCAATAGTCTCGCGAGATGACCCCGTGCCAAGTCACTCATTCAAAGCTCCTGCTCTTTGCTCCGAGAGAGTGCGTCAGTCCAGCCTCGTCTACGAGTTCAGTGCTACGTGGTGCCTACAGCCGGTCCGCTGCCTTGTCTTGCTCAGAAACCTGGACCGCATTTGAGCAAGGGATCGCCAAGTCTTACGATTTGAATACAAAGAAAAGACCCCCAACCCATGGATTCTACGATTTGGTACGGGCGATACCATCCGCGAGGGCGTCCGAAGCCAGCCCTTGCCCCTTCTCCAGGGACCAGCCTGTCGGAGCGACCGATCGGTCTTTTGTGGTGGCACGGCGTCGTAGAACGTTCCGGCCTCCAGGTGGGCGAAGCAGAACGCGCGTCCTTCGGGGTCCGCCGCGAGGACGAAGTGCACGGCAAGGTGGCAGAGGCCGCCGGCTTCGTCGTAGAGACCCCGCTCCGGGACCTCGCTTCACGCGCGTCGGGGCGGGATCCTGCCGGGGTCGAACGCAAAGAGGTGCAGCATCACTACGTCCAGGCTCAACTCAGCGAAGTCGACAAGCCCAATGAGCGAGAGGTTCGGCATGAGCATGGCCGCTGGGACCAAAGCGCGGGCGCGATGAAGGGGCGGAAACGACCTCAGCGTGACGGCACCAACTCCCCGTCAGAGAATTGCCCCATTCCTTTGCCGACCCGTGCCGATTGGGCAACCGCACTCCTTTTAATTCTCGTCGCCGTTCCCTCTTTCGCGCAGCTGACGGTGCCCTCGCCGGGTTCACCGGGGGCGGCCACGGTCCCCTCCTCGGAGCCTACCCCGCCCGCCGACTCCCGCGCCTTTCTCGATCAGATCGGTGGGTGCGTGGACAGCGGCAGGCTGAACGCCGAGATCAGCTTGCAGGCTGGCCGGGTCGAGGCGGCTCCCGGGTGGGTGCTGCGGGTGACCGGAGCGCCAAAGCTGACGCTCACCGCGGAGGCGGCCGGCGGTCGAGTCTCTCGCCTCGACATGGCGATCACCGAAGGTGAGCTTCTCCTCGATGGCAGCGGTCTGCGCCCCCATCTTTTCCTCGACAGCATTCGCTTCGAAGCAGGCAAGGGAATCACGGAGGCCCGTTTCCGCGGGCGCGGCATCTGGAGACCGATCGTCTGGATCTTCAAGGGTCTGGCAAGGGCGGCGCTGCGCAAGCTCGAACTCCGGACTGACATACCATCGGTCATGCGTGGCGACATCCTGGAGTCTAAGGCCGCGGCCACGTCGACGGACACTTTTCTCAGTGTCGTCCGAGAGGTCCATATCCACGACTCCGAGTTCGTGGCGTTTGGCGGCCGCGCGCTGGGCTTCGGCGAGATGGTCCAGTTCCAAACTGCTTTACGGCCTGAGACGGGCACGCCGCTGCGTGTCGCCGTCGACAGGGGCATCTTCCAGCCGGGCCGAGCCGACCAACCGGCCCATCTCGATATCGTCGGCCGGATCGACGGAGAGGTCGAGAATGGGTCTACCACCTTCGCCGGGGGCCGCAGCACTTTCTCGCACGGCGAGCTGAAGAAAGGTGCGTTTCAGGTCCGCTCGGGAGACGACGGAAAGCTCGCGACAACGATCTCCGCCGCCGCCTTCGTGCTCGACTTGACTTCGGGACAGATGCGGTTGCCCGGCGGGCCGCGGGTTGACGTCGAGACTCCTTCACGCTTCGCCATTAGAGATCTGGACGTACGGCCGGACGGAGAATACTCGGGGATCGTCGATGCGGAGCTCTTCGGGAAGACGGGCGCCATCGATCGGAGTGGGACCCTCGTCTCGGCGAGCGATGTGAAGCTGCGCACGCACGGGGCGGTAATCGTCAACGGGCAGGCGACCGGCGACGTGGATCTCGAGTTCGAGTACCGCCTGGACTACGTGCTCGTTGTGCACTATCCCGTCGAGGAGATCGGCGACAGGCGTGTCCCCCTTGTCTTTCAGGGGCCGTTCGCGACGACGCTTCATCTCCAGAACGCAGGCAGCGGCGACAAAGGCATAGTTACCGGGGAGTATCAGTTCAAGGTGCCGTGGCCCCCCATTGAGCAAGCCGCCTTGGAGGTCCTGACCGCCAAGTGGAGCGAGGACATTCCGGAGGTCATCCGCAAGGTTGATTTTGTGATTGAGCCGCGCCGCTTCGGTCCCTGCGGCGGAAACTGCTTCTTGGTCAATGTGGACGTGACCGTCCAGAAGATGAAGGCAAAGGGTTTTCTCTTCCGCCAGATCTGCCACGCGGAAGGACGAGCGGACCTTGTCGTCGATGAGCGGAGCCGCAGCTTCCTCCTCCGCAATGTGCGGATCGAGCCGCGTTGCGAGGGCATCCTTAAATGGGTCGCAAAGGTCGTCGCGCCGCTCTTGACGAAGACTTACACCGACATAACCCTCTTCCAAATGCCCGAAGACCTTCCCTTCACGATCGAATCCGTCGGGAGCGGGGCGGACTGGCTCGCCATCGCAGGCAAGGTAAGCTGGGCGTCGAAGGGTGCTGAAGCTGCTTCCAAGCCCGCTCCGTAGACGGTCGGGCGGCACCTCGCGGGCAGGAAGGCGGCTTGCCCGCGGCCAGGGCCCGGAGTCAGCGGACTCGAGGCCACCAGAGGTCCCCCGCGAGCCCTTCTTTACGGCTGGTCACGGCCCTCCGGTCGCAATGGGGCGTGCTACTCTCGTCGCCAGACGGAAGCTCATGGCTGTGCGGGATCGCTCTCCTGAGGGGGGCCGAACCGGGGCCGTGAGCATCCAGGGCTAGCGATACGACGCCCCGCGCGGCCCCTGCATCGAACGGACATGAAGGTATTCACGCGGTTGCAAGTTGCCCCAACTAACTCAAACTAAATACCTTAGCGAGGCAGTGCACCCACTCCTGTTCGGCTGCAAACGCCCCAACCTGGCTGCGAACGGCGTGTAATGTTGAGGACACGCTCCCGATCCGTGGGCAGTTTCTACAAAATACACTCACGGGCAGATGGGTAGGCTCTGGTCGCAACGGGGCGCGGTTGGCCGCCGCATCCAGCTGATCTTCACTAGGGGTCGGAATTAGGGGTCGGAACGATGTACCTAGGGTTTCCGCCCGTCTCTCAATCGAAACGGATCCAATGCAGGGACTGCTTGGCATCCCTCTTGCTCCCGACTGGACGGTGCTGAAGTATGCCCAATCCAAATCCGTGGCTCTGACCCCAGAATTTGGGTTTCACTTTTCGCCTGTGCTGAAGCCGGGATAGCTTGACAGGCCCATTATATTCTGTAGTAGGGTTGGTCGCCCCGAACGGGTTCCAATTAACGACTCAGGAAGGGAGAATCAAGATGAAGCGTCGGTTCTTGAGTTCCTTGGCAGCCGTGGGGTTCGCTGCCCTTTTTTTGGGCCCCTACCCAGCTCTGGCCCAAGGATACCTGGGTCCGAATCTGAGGACCTTTGCGGTCCTTGGCGGGACGACATCCACCTGCATCGGTGCGTCCGTCGTCACCGGAGATGTGGGCGTCACCCCCGGCCCCGCGGTCGTTGGCTTCCCGGCTCCGTGCACGGACATTGGAACGGTACGCGTTCCACCTGACCCAATTCCCGCTGCGGCCCAGGTTGAACTCGCCGCGGCGTACACGACTCTAATAGGGCTGCCTTGCGCTGCCACCATAGGTCCGGATCTGGCTGGACTCACGCTCACGCAAGGCGTCTACTGTGTTACCGCTGCCCCTACAAATCTGTCGGGAACCCTCACTCTTAACGGCCAGGGCAATCCCAACGCGGTCTGGGTCTTCCGGATGGCGAGCACGCTCATCACCTCGTCCGGCTCGACCGTTCTTTTGACCAATGGCGCCAATGCTTGCGCCGTACAGTGGCAGGTCAGCAGCTCCGCGACCATCGGTAGCGGGTCCACATTCGTGGGAAACATCGTCGCGCTCACGGCCATAACAATGAATACCGGCGCACGCACGACCGGTAGGCTCTTGGCGCGAAATGCTGGGGTGACGATGGATACCAACACCATCGGCTTCGGCGCCTGCGGCGCCGGAGGCGGCGCGGGCGGCGTGCCGCCTCCCTTCCCAGGGGCTGGCGTCCCAACACTGCCCCAGATCGGAGCGTGGGGTCTCCTCGCGGTCCTTTTGGGCAGCGGTGCCTACCTTCTCCGCCGGCGCACGCCCACCGAGGCCAGCAGATAGCCGTGCCGCCGCACGGCCCGCACATGCCGATCGAGCCACACGAAGGGCTTGAGGAGCAGGCCGGTCAGGGGAGCTAGCCGCGGGCAGTAGGAATGTAAGGTCAGGTCGGCCATCCGGAGCCAGCCCGGCACAAAGAGTATTGCGGTCTGGGCGATAACCTCGAAGTCGGCGGCCTCGAGCATCCGTCGGAGGGCGCGGCGCGAGAAGGACCGCTCGTAGCCGTAGCCGTAGAGGCCGAGCGCCTGGAGGACGGCGGCAAGGAGGGGTCGGAGGAAGGGATCCCACCGGTTCGGCACCCCCACCACCGCGCGGCCGCCGGGCCGGAGCACGCGGTGGATCTCGCCCAGCGCCGTCTCGGGGTCGCGGAAGTGCTCGATGGTGCCCATGGAGTAGACGGCATCGAAGCTGCCGTCGCGGAAGGGCAGGCGCCGCACATC
>DATMQU010000563.1:0-9896 GCA_035566715.1 Vicinamibacteria bacterium | reverse complement strand
GACCCCCGAGGAGGTGGCCACGCGGGCCGCCCTCATCGTCCAGAGCGTGGACCGCCTGGAGCGCATGACCGCGGAGACCCTGGACTTCGTGCGCGGCAGCGGGCGCCTGGCCCGGCGCTCGCTCGCGGTGTCCGCCTTCTTGAACGAGCTGGTGGGAGGCCTGACCGCCGAGCTGCCGGGCCTGGAAGTGGTGCGCGACTTCCACGTCCCCTCCGGGGCCTCCGCCGCCCTGGACGTCGACAAGCTGCGGCGGGCGGTGGGCAATATCGCCGCCAACGCGCTGGACGCCATGGGGGGCAAGGGCCGGCTGCACCTGAGCGCGGTCCTCGAACCCGGGGACAACGAGGGGGACTCCCGGCTCGTCCTCACCCTGGCCGACGAGGGGCCGGGGGTGGCGGCCGAGGTCCGGGAGCGCGTCTTCCAACCCTTCGCTACTTTCGGCAAGAAGAAGGGAACAGGGCTGGGGCTGGCCGTCTCTCGACGGTTCGTCGAAGACCACGGCGGGACGCTGGAGCTCCTCCCCTCCCCGCCCCCGCCCGAGCACGGGGCCCGCTTCCGGATCGCCCTTCCTTTGGGCGGCTCCCCCCAGCCCCGATTGGAGCCGGCCTCCTAGACGTGCCGTTCACGCTTCCCGCGGAGATCTCGGCCGCACTTCGGCTTCGCTCTGCCGTGGCGACCCCAGGACCAGCCCGGAGGGAGTATAGAATCGATTCCATGCGCCCCGGCCTCGTCCTGGCCCTCCTCCTCAGCTTCCTTGGGGCGTGCCGGACGCCCGACCCGAAGACGGAGCTGGAGGTCACGGACGTGGAGACCTACTGGGTGGTGGACCCGCCCCGTGGCGATACGCAGTACATCGCCCCCGTCGTCCGCTTCCGCATGCGGAACCGGACCCCCAACCCCGCGCGGCCGATCCAGGCCCGCGCCGATTTCCGCCGGACGGGAGAGAAAGAGGAGCCCTGGGCCTCGGGCTTCCTGCAGGTCACTTCCGCCCACAAGCCTCTCATGCCCGGGCAGGTGATCGAGGTGGTGCTGAAGTCCGAGGGCCACTACACCTCCCCGGGAACACCCGAGGGCATGTTCCAAAGTCCAGCTTTCCGGGACGCCCTGGCTCAAATCTACCTGCGGGAGGGATCCTCCAACATGGTGCGGATGGGAGCCGACTACAGGGTGGAGCGCCGGATCGGCAGCCGGAGCGTCCAGGGCATCGCCGCCCCTTAAGGCCGATGGCTCAGCTCAGCTTCGTTCATCTCTCGGGTCCACGCCGGGGCGAGAGCGACGAGTTGCGGCTGCCCGCCATGATCGGCTCGGATGCGGGACTGGAAGTCACGGTCCCCGGCGTCGCCCCCCGCCACGCCCTAGTCTTCGAGCGGGACGGCGAGATCGTGCTGCAGGATGGCGGTTCCGACCTCGGAACGTTCCTGGCCGGCGAGCCGGTGCAGGAGGCCGTCCTCCACGACGGCGACGTGCTGGAGCTGGGGCCGGACGGGCCCAAGCTGCGCTTCCGCCACGAGGGAGAAGAGCGCGTCCCCCTGCTGCGGGCCCTCCTCTGGGCCCGGCCGGAGGGGGCCATCCAGCTCTCCGACACCACGGGCTTCCTGCGGGCGGTGGTCCGGGAGACCGCCGTCCGCACCAGCCGCGCCTTCCGCTTCACGGCCATCGGCGTTGTCGTCGCGGGCGGCCTCTTCCTGGGCTGGACCCAGTGGCAAGCCCATCGTCTGGGGGCGGATGTGGCCCGCCTGCGCGAGGCCGTCCGGCGCGCGGAGGCCGCGCAGCGGGACTTCCACGAGCGGGTGGAGCAGGAGCGGCGGCGTTCGGAAGCCGAGCGCCAAGCCCTGCAGGCGCGGATCGAGGAGGCCCGCCAGCGCGAGGACGAACTGAAACGCCAGCTGGGCGAGGCCTCTCCCGGCCAAGCGCCGTCGGTGCGGGATGAGCTGGCGGAGGCCCGGGAGCGGCTGGTCAGCCTGGAGAGCGAGCGAACGGCGGGGGAGCGTGTCATCCGCGAGTACGGCCCCGGGGTTTGCCTGGTGCAGGGGGCCTACGCCTTCTATGACGCGAACGCGCGTCCCCTGCGCTACAAGCTGGACGGGGACGGTCGGCCCCTGCGCGACAACGAGGGCTGCTACGCGCTGGACCCGGCCGGCCCGGGGCCCATGCACACCGTGGAGTACCTGGGCACGGGCTTTCTGGTCGACCGTCGCGGCTTGGTTCTCACCAACCGTCACGTGGCCGAGCCCTGGTGGAACGACTCCTGCGCGGAGGCGGCGATGAACACCGGCTTCAAGCCCCGCTTCACCCTCTTCCGCGCGTTTTTCCCTCGCGAGCCCGAAGCCTTGGAGCTGGACGTGGACCGCCTCTCGGAGACGGTGGACCTCGCCCTGGTGCGGGTGAATCTCAAGGGCCGAAAGGTTCCCGTGATCCCCCTCGACCGCAGCGGGAAGGGGGCGGTGGCCGGGCAGCCGGTGGTGGTGGTGGGCTACCCGGCGGGCCTGGAGGCCATCCTGGCCAAGGCGGACAGCGTGGAGGTCAAGGATATCCTGGCCGCGGGCACGAGCTCGGAGCGGGTCACGGAGGCGCTCGCGCGCAAGGGCCTCATCCGTCCCTCCACGACCCAGGGTCACATCGGTGACATCACGAAGACGGACATCGTTTTCGATGCCCCCACCACCCAGGGGGGCAGCGGGGGTCCCGTGCTCAACAAGAGCGGGGAGGTGATCGCGGTGGAGTACGCGGTCCTCACCAAGTTCGGCGGCAACTCCTTTGGCGTTCCCATCGGATACTCCCTGGAGCTGCTCCGACCCCAGAAGGGGAAGGCGGGCGGACGGTGATCCCGGCCTCCCCCCACCCCCGCCGAGCATGACGTTTTCGCGCCGGGACCTCGGGTGGGCCGCCCTCCTGGCCTTTCTCGCCGCCGCCTTCCGCCTGCCTGGTCTCGGCTATCCCCCCGAGACCTACTTCGACGAGGTCTATCACGCGAAAGCCGCCGCCCAGTACCTGGCGGGAGAGGCTCCCACGGAATGGGTTCATCCCCCCACGGCCAAGCTCCTGATCGCGGTCCCGGTGTGGCTCTTCGGGTACAAGCCTTGGGCCTGGCGCCTGGCCCCCGCCCTCGCCGGCACCCTTCTCGCCCCCACCTTCTTTTTTTTCGCCCGCCGGCTCCTGGCCACGGAACGGGCCGCGCTCCTGGCCTCCATCCTGCTGCTCTCGGACGGGGTCTACCTGGTCCAGAGCCGCATCGCCATGACCAACATCTTCGCCGTCCTCTTCCAGGTGGCGGCCGCCCTCATGATCCTGGACTCCGTCCTCGCCGAGCGGCTGCCGGGGTGGAAGATGATCGGGGCCGGCCTCCTGCTGGGCCTCGCCCTCTCCACGCGCTGGACGAGCCTGTGGGCGGCGGCCTTTCTGGGCCTCGTGCTCGTGGTGGTGCGGGGCCGCCGGCTCTTCCGCGCGCGGGAGCTGCTGCTCACGGCCGTGGCCTTCGTAGTCCTGCCCGTCGCCATCTATATCCTCAGCTACCTGCCCCTGCAGATCCTCCGGCCCGGCCTGGAACCCTGGCACCACCGCCTTTCGGAGCTGTGGGACCTCCAGGTCGAGGTCTGGCAGTACCACGCAAACTTGAACGCCACCCACCCCTACTTCAGCAAGTGGTGGACCTGGCCCTGGCTGTATCGGCCGACCTGGTACTTCTACCAGGCGGTGGGGGACAAGGTGCGCGGGATCATGGCCATCGGCAACCCCGCCCTCTGGTGGGTGTCGGTCCCGGTCACCGTGTACTCTCTCCTGACCGGGCTCCGGGCGCGCGACCCCCGGCGGCTCTTCGCAGGCGCCGGCTTCGCCCTGCTCTATCTCCCCTGGGGCATCTCGCCCCGCACCCTCAACTACGGCCACTACCTCTTCGAGGCCATCCCCTACGCCTGCTTGAGCCTGGGGATGCTGCTCGACCGATGGTGGGACGGACGGGAAGGTCCCTGGGCGCGCGCCTATCTCGCGGTGGTGGTCCTCCTCTTCTTCTTCTTCCTGCCCTTCCTGACCGCCCTACCCGTCCCCTCCACCTGGTTCTTCGGCCAGACGCCCCTCCATCTCCGCCTCTGGACGTGGTTTCCCACCTGGGTGTGAGCTTCCCCGTCGCCGATCCTCCGCGCGCGCGGCCCCTCGCCCCCGAGGCCGGAAAGGCGGGATGCTATACTGCCCGGGAAGGGAGCCGGAGATGGCCTTGATCAGCGAGGAAGTGACGGGACAGCTCAAGGAGGAGTTCCAAAAGCTCGTCCATCCCGTGCGTCTGGCCGTTTTCTCCCAGGCCCTGGCCGATCCCGAGTCGGACCAGGTGCGGCGGCTGGTCGAGGAGCTGGGCGGTCTCGACCCGCGCCTCAAGGCCGAGTCCTACAACTTCGTCCTCGACGCGGAAAAGGTGAAGGCCCTCGGGATCGCCCGCATCCCGGCCGTGGCCATCCTGGGAGAGAACAAGGACTACGGCATCCGCTTCTACGGCCTCCCCTCCGGCTACGAGTTCGGGTCCCTCATCGAGGCCATCCTCGACGTCTCCAGCGGGCAGAGCGGCCTCGGGGAGGAGACCCGGGCCGGCCTGGCCGCCCTGGCGCATCCGGTCCACCTCCAGGTCTTCTCGACGCCGACCTGACCGCATTGCCCCCGGGCCGTGCGCCTGGCCTTCCAGTTTGCGCTCGAGAGCGACAAGATCACCGCGGACGGCGTGGAGGTGACGGGGTACCCGGAACTGGCGCGGAAGTACCGCGTCTCCTCGGTTCCCAAGACCGTCGTCGGGGACAGCGTGGAGTTCGTGGGGTCGGGGCCCGAGTCGATGCTGCTGAAGCACGTCCAGGACGCGGCCGCCCAGAAGAGCGGCGTCGCCTCCTGACCGCGGGGTTCGTGAAGCACCCCGACGTTCCCAAGAGGCGCGCTCCCTAGGGGCAGGGCGGCTGCTCGGTCGTGGAAGAGCGGTCCAGCGCGTCCATCGCCTCGGAGAGGCCCAGTCGATAGACCCGAACGGTGCCCCCAAAGGGCGGGGGAAGCGGTGTCCTCCGAACCTCCGTCAACTGGATCCCGGGAAGGTCCGGGAAGCGTCGAAGGAATTCCCGGAAGGGCTGCATCACGCTGTAGTCGCCGTTCCAGGACAGGACCCACTTCGGCTGCAGGAACGTCAGCCCCATCGCCCAGCAGAGGGTCCGCCCGTCCACGCGCGTCAGCGCGTCCGCTCCCCAAACCTCGCGCACGCCCGCCCGGAAGGCCGGAGTCCAGCGTCCCTGGAAGTACTGCCCGGGGGCGGGGTAGCCGATAACATCGAACTTACGCTGCAGATGGAAGGCGAACGGCACGGGGACATACACGCGGTCGCCCGGGCGGGCGCCGGACTCCAGGAGCGCGTCCAAGAGGGCTCCCTGAAGCTGGGCATAAGGCAGCCTCTGGCCGCGGAGCCCGGCGAGAAACCGGCTCCCGCCGGCCACGCTCAGGCAAAGAAGCACGCCCAGGCCCGCGACCCGTAAGGCCGTGACCCAGGCGGGCTGTCTCAAGAGCTCGCCGAGGCGGGCCGTGATCGCTTCCGCCAGAAAGGCCAGGGCCAGGTAGAAGGTCGCCTGGTAGATCGCCCGGTACGAGAGCACGAAGTGCTTCAGAAACAGGAAGTGCACGGCCACAAACAGACAATAGGTCCCCGCGAAGAAGCGCGCGGCACGGGAAAACGGGACGGGCGCGACCACGGGCAGGGCCAGGCACGCCGTGAGCGCCAGCCAGATCCCCGGATGCCCGACGTGGGTTTGAACAAAGTCGGCGGTCAGGCTCCCGAGCTCCCTCCATTCCCCGTGCAGGGGGAGGGCGAGCACCCGCAGAAGGGTCACGTTTCCCTGGGCCTGGGTGAGCTGGCCCCGGATGTTCGCCAGGTCGTCGGTCAGGATGAAGTATCCGTAGAGGAGGGGGATGGCGGCGTAGGGTAGAAGCGCGGCCACGCGCGCGCGGGGGGAGGCCTCCCGGGCCAGGGGCACCGCATACACCAGGAGGAGCGCGGCCGCGAAGAACAGCACCGAGGTGTGCGCGAGGATCCCGGCCGTGAACGCCGCCCCCACCCCGAAGAGCACGAGCGGGCGGCGGCAGCCTTCCCCCCGCCAGACCCAGAGGCCGAGCACGCCCATCAAGAGGCAAAAGCCCGCCGTCATCTCCGGACGCCCGTGGCGCGCGGCCTCGATCATGCGCTCGTCGCGGGTGAGCGCGTAGATGAACACGCCCAGGCCCAGCAGCGCGCGGCGGCGCATGAGGAAGAAGGCGCCCCCCGCCGCCAGGAGGCCAAAGTGCAGCGTGTTGGCGAGCGGAATCGACGAGGGGCCGTCCCCGAAGATGCGGATCAGGACGGCGTGGACGGTGGCGTAGTAGTAGACGGTGAGGTTGTAGGTGCGATTCTGGGCGTTGAGGCCGGGGCCGAGGAGGGGCGAGCCGAACGTTCCCCGCTCGGCGAGGCTGAAGGAGGGGTAGGTGTACTCGTAGTCGTCGTGGGTGAAGGTGGGCGCGATGCCGAGCCGGTACGAGTAGACGCCAAAGAAGATCAGGCCGACGGCCAGGGCGACGAGCCCGGAGAGCTCGTTCATGCCCTTGCTCAATCGGGGAGGGGGCTCGCCGAGCGGCGTCGCTTGGTTCACCCCCGGAACGCCCAACCTTCCCGGGAGGGCCACGCCCTACTTGAACAACTTCTTCAAGCTGGTGAGGGCGGAGTCCTTGGGGGACAAGGCCTCCAGCTCCTCGCGGGCCATCGCGTGACGGGGGTTCAGGCGCACCGCCGTTCGCATCTCCGCCACCGCGCGGCTCCGCTGCTTCATGGCCTTGTAGTAGAGGCCGAACTGGTAGTGGATGTCGGCGTTGTCCGCGTCCAGGCGGAGGGCCTCCAGGAACTCGCGCTCCGCCTGCTTGGCCGTCCGTGGGTAGCAGGCCATGGCGATGGCCAGGCGCACCCGGTAGGCGGGGATCATGGGGGCGATCTGCACCAGCTTTTCGTACACCGTGACCGCGTTGGCGTAGTCGGAGACGGTCATGCGCACCTCGCCCTCCATGAGGAGGTGCTCGACCTTGGCCTGGCCCTCGAAGGTGGTGGAGCCGGGGGAGGCCGCGCCGGACTCGACGGGGGGCCGCGGGCGGGGGGCCGCGGGCGCCCGGGTGTCGGGGGAGGTCAGGCGCTCCTCGGGGGAGGTCAGGCGCTCCTCGGGGGGGGCGGGGGCGGGGGCCTGGCGGGCCAGGCGGAGCATGGCGGAGGCCCGGCCCAGGATCACCTCGATGTCGGTCTTGATCTGGTCCTCTTCACCCACCGCCTCCCGCAGGGCGTGGTAGCGCTCCATCTTCTCCTCGAGGGCCTTCACCAGCTCGTCCCGGGGCGCCGAGCTCGCGACCTTCAGCCACTTCTCCTTGTCCAGGTGGGCGGAGCGCTCGAGCTCGTCCTCCACCTCCAGGCGGATGGCGTCCTGCCCGGAGGGGTCGGGGGACCGGCGCAGGGCGGAGAGCAGGAAGGTGCCCGTCTCCATCTGTACGATGGGCTGGGAGGCCGCGGCCAGGGCCTCGTCGGCATCCTGGAGAATCCCGGCCGCGGAGAGCGCGTAAACCGCCTGCAGGCGGGAGAGCGCGAGCCCGCCCGAGGCCCAGGCCAACCGCCGCTGGGTTACGGGGCGCCGGGCCAGCTCCAGGATTTCCTTCTCCTCCGGCGGGCACTCCTTGGGGTCGAACGAAAAGGGGGGCACCGAAGCCAGGACCAGGCTGCGGTCCAGATTGCCGAGCCCGGTCAGAATCAGCTCCCGGCTCTCCATGATCCGGATGCCGTCGTAGAGGAGCCGGTGGAGAGAGAGGCTCACCATGTACTCGAGGGGGATCGCACAGCGCCGCTCTTCGAAGGACGCGGCGCCCTCTGTGAGCTCGAAGAGGGAGAGCACGATCCGCCGCACCTGGCGGGCCACCGAGCCCCCCACCTCGTTCTTGTCCATGACCCCCGCCGTCACCAGGGCCTCGCCGAAGCGGCGTTTGCGGTCCCCCTTCATGAGGGCCGACACCCGGTTGAACTCCTCGTCCGTGATGCGCCCCAGGGCCACCAGGGCCTCTCCCAGCCGGTCCTTCTTGAGGTTGCTGGCCGCGAAGACCAGGCGGCCGTGGTCGAAGAAGACCGTCTTCACGATCTTCCCCGAGCGGACCTGGAGGTCCCCGCTCCGTCTGTCCGCGGACAGCCGGCGGAGCATCTCCCCGACGGGTGTGGTGGCGAGCTCAGTGAGCATGAGAGGCTCTAGTTACCACGCCCGAGGCGGGGAGACAACCTAGCGCAGCTCGCGCCAGAGCCGGGCCATCTCCTGGAGGATCTTGAGGATCACCCTCGGCGAGGCGAGGGTGCTTTTGCCCCGGGAGCGGGGGAAGTAGTCCACCCCGATCTGGATGATGGACGCCCCCGCCTTCCTCGCCCGCACCAAGAACTCGGCGTCGATAAAGCTGCCCTCGCTCTTCAGCACTACCCGGTCCAGGAGCGAGCGCCGAAAAAGCTTGAAGGAGAAGTTCACGTCGCGGTAGCGGAGGCGGAAGAGGGTGCGGATGAGCGCGCTGTAGGCCAGGGTGTAGAGGGTCCGGAGGGGGCCCTCCGAGGTGCGGTCGAAGCGGTAAGCGGCCAGCACGTCCGCCCGCTGGTATTCGAGGAGGCGCACGGCGCGGGCCACCTCCCGGAAGTCGAAGGGCAGATCGGCGTCGCTGTAGAGGATCAGGTCCTTGGTGGCGGCCGCGTAGCCCGCGCGCAGCGTTCCCCCCAGTTGCCGGTTCCGCTCGTTGTGCAGCACCTTCACCCGGGGGTCGGCCTTGGCCAGGGCCTCCGCCAGCTCCCCCGTGCGGTCGGTGGAGGCGTCGTCCACGATGATGATCTCGTGGTCGGGGGCAATGGTCGCGAGCACCTCCCGCGCCGCTTCCACCGCCCGCTCGAGATAGGCCTCCTCGTTGTACATGGGGAAGACCACGCTGATGGAAGGGGGCATGAAGGGTCAAGGGTATCATTGCCCCCCGGGAGGCGAGCCATGACGGAGCTGGGGAAGGCGCTGATCGAGGACGTTCACCGGCGAGTGGTGACGGGCTACCCGGCCCAGGTCCGGGCCTCCCTCGCCGCCCTGCGTGACGAGCAGGTCTGGTGGCGGCCCCACCCCACGAGCAACTCGGTGGGGAACCTGGTCCTCCACACCTGCGGGTCCACCCGCCACTTCCTGGGCCGGGGGCTGGGGGGGAGCTCCTACCGGCGGGACCGGCCCCGGGAATTCGCGGAGACGGGCCTGCCCCGGCCCGAGCTCCTCGCCGTCCTCGAGGAAACGGTGGCGGAAGCGGAGCGGGTCCTGAGCGCCCTCGATCCCGCGCGCCTGCTAGAGGTGACGGACCGGGCGGGCGAGCCGCAGAGCGCGCTCGCCCTCCTCCTTCGCACCGCCCACCACTGGGGGGTGCACACCGGCCAGATCGTCTTCGCGACCAAGGCCTTCAAAGAGGGCGCCTTCGACGACCTCTGGATGAAGACGATGCGCTAGGCCTCGGGCGCGGCGAGGGCGCCGCAGGCCTTCTCCATGTGGGCCTCGATGTCCATCTCGCTATGAAAGGCCACGCGAACCTTGTGGTTCCGGGCCACCACGTACGTGACCCGCTGGGCCAAGCCGATGAAGGGCCAATTGACCTTGTAGGCCTTAAGGATGGCGCCATCGGCATCGCCCACCAGGGGATAGGGCAGGCCGAGGGACTCCCGGAAGCGGTCGCTCACGTCCTGGGGATCTTTGGAGACCCCCACCACATCGCACCCCGCCTCGCGCAGCGTCTCGAACGCCCGGCGGAACCCGCCGGCCTCCTTTGTTCAGCCGGGCGTGAAGGCCTTGGTCGCGAAGACGATCTGGCCGGTGTGCACCCCCCAG
>DATMQU010000562.1:0-30033 GCA_035566715.1 Vicinamibacteria bacterium | reverse complement strand
GACCTCTTCGGGCGGGGTGATGGCCCCGATGAGGAAATCCACGAGCTCCAGGCCGTACTTGCCAAAGTCGTCGGCCACCCGGCCCTTGAGCGCCCCCGCCAGCTCGTCGTAGTGGCGCGGCAGGTCCAGGATCGTCTTGAGCGTCTCCCCCAGGAGGTCGTTCAGGCGGGCCACGCAGATGTCGCGGAGGAAGTCCTCGATGGCGTCCGTCGAGTACTGCCCGCGGGTCCCCACCAGCTGGGCCAGGAAGATCCCGGGGTCGGCCACGCGCATGGAAAAGCGGCCGAAGGCGCGAAGGCGCACCATCGACAGCTCGGAGTCGCGGAAGGCGATGGGCTCCTTGGTCCCCCACTTCATGTCGGTGAAGGTCTGGCGGCTGATGAAGTAGACCTGGGCCTGGAAGGGGGAGCTGCCCCCGAAGGGGATCTTCAGGAGCCGGGTGAGGAGGGGCAGGTTCAAGGTGGTGAGGGTGTGCCGTCCCGAGGCAAAGGTGTCCAGGGCCTTCCCATCCCGGAAGAAGCTGGCCCATTGGTTGTCCTGGACGATGAGCTGGGCGCCCAGCTTGATGTCCGCGGAGCCGGAGGGCGGCTCCCGGTGGACGATCTCGCGGCCGGATTCGTCGAAGTGCTGAATGACCTCGAGCAGCGCCATGGGCAGTCCTCCCTTACTGGATGCCGCTCAGGACGGCCTCGCGATCGGCGAGGCGCGTGTCGAGCGCGTCGAGGGCGGCGAGGAGGGCCTGGACCCCCTCTCCCCCCGCCGGGGTCCCTGCGGCCTGGGCGGCCGAGCGGGCCGCATCCACCCCTCCCAGGAGGGAGAGGTCGAACGCATAGATCCGCTCCAGCGCTGCTTCGTCTACTTTGACGGTCGCGAAGAAGCCGGCGTAGCCGCGATCCGCGTAGCGGATGCGCGCCACCACCCTGTCCAGGCGTTTACGCGCGGTCTCGATGTCGTTAATACCGTCAAGGGCGCCCGACCGGCTGGCCGCGACGGCCAGCCGATCGAGGCTCTTCTTGGCCTCCTCCAGCCGGGCGGAGAGGTACTGCCTCTGGAGGCGGTCGGCGTCGCGCCGCAGCTCTTTCTCCCGGTAACCCTTGAAGCCCGGGATCTCGTTCGCGATCTGCTCCACCGCGTTTTGTCCCCCCCGCGCCTTGTTGAGGATGGGCTCCATGTTCCCCCCGTTTTGTCAGATCGGCGGGTCACACCACGCTCTTGCCCCGCCGCGCATGCTGCCAGGATCCGATCACCGTAGTTTATCAAGATCCGGCGACGACAGCCGCAGCGTGGATCCCGTCAGCGGAACTTGACCACGCGCAACAGGTTGCTGTAGGTGTCGGTCCAGAGCGGCAGCCGGCGGTCGGTGACGTCGAGGTCCTCCTCCGCTTCCCGGACCTCCGGGGGGCCCAAGTCCGCTTCCGCACGGGCGAGCAGGATCCAATCCGAGGACCAAACCGAGCTCCCGGACTCGTCGGAGTCAACGAGGGCGGCCCGGAGCCCGAGCGCCCCCGCCAGGCCGCGGACCACGGGCTTCAGGTCCAGGTACTTGTTCGAGACGTGAACGGCCAGGACCCCTCCCGCCGGGCGCAGGTGCGAAAGGTAGAGGGCGAAAGCCTCGCGCGTGATCAGGTGGACGGGTATGGAGTCGCTGCTGAAGGCGTCCAGGGCGAGGACGTCGAAGTTCTGGGGGGGCTCGCGCTCGAGGGAGAGGCGGGCGTCCCCGAGCACGGTCGTGACTTGTCCGGGAGCATCGTGGAGGAAGGTAAAGACAGGATGGGGACCCGAGGATAGCCGCACGACTTCCGGGTTGATCTCGTAGATGCGGAAGGTGTCACCGGGTCGGGCGTAAGCGGCCAGGGTCCCCGTCCCCAGGCCGACCACGCCGACCCGCAAGGGCTGGCCCGCCTCGCGCCGGGAGTGGTGCTCGAGCATCAGACCCACCCCGCTCGTCGGCCCATAGTACGTGGTGGGCTCGCGGCGGCGGGCGGGGGCGGTGAGCTGCAGGCCATGGGTGATTCGTCCGTGCCGGAGCCTCAGGGACTCATCCTCCGTCCCCTCGTCCTCCCGTATCACGCGCAGCACGCCGAAAAAGTTCCGGGCTACGACCTCGGAGTCGCGGACGGAATCCGCGGCCATGCGCTCCAGGCTCACCCCCAGGACCGCGAGGGCAGCGGTAAGGACGAGCCGCAGCGTCCACGCCCGCCAGCGGGCACCGAGGTGGAGCCAGGAGGAGCGGTCGAGGAGCAGCACCACCGCCACCAGCGCGGGACCGGCGAAGAGGGCGCAGTGCAGCTCCCAGAAGGCAGGGAAGATCCGGGGGGCGACCAGGCCGGTCAAGATACCTCCCGCCGCCCCCCCCGCCGCGACGGTCAGGTAGAACGACGTGAGCCGACGGGCGGCGGGCTTGAGGCTCACCAGCTCGCCATGGCAAGCCATACAGTAGGCCCAGAGAACGAACGAGTAGATGCCGATCTGCTGCGGAACCTTCAGGCTGGTCCCCCGGGTGAGCGCGGCCACCGCCGCCCCCGCGGCCAGGGCCAGGAGCATCACCCAGAACCAGCGCCGGTAGAACCCCTCGTATTCGAAGCAAAGGATGAAGGACAGCAGGTAGAGGATGAGCGGCAACACCCATAGAAACGGGATCACCGCCACCTCCTGGCAGATCTGGTTCGTCACTGCCAGCAGCATGATGGAGGCGACCGCGGCCAGGGAGAACCAGAGGATCCGCCGGGAGACCACGGGCCGTGCCTCGTCCCCGGGGGCGGGGGAGGTGCCGGGGGGGCGCGATGCCGGTGGCAACCGACCCACGAAAACCGCGGTCGCGGCGCACCCGGCCGCGAAGACGGCGAACCCGACCCCCCACAGCCACCCCTGGACACCGAGGGGGAAGATCGGCTCGAGCAGGAATGGGTAGCTCAGGAGCCCGAGCAGCGAGCCCAGGTTGGAGAGCGCGTAGAGGCGGTAGGGGGAGGCGGCCGGCCAGGCCCGCGAGAACCAGCTCTGGAGGAGGGGCCCCGTCGCGGAGAGAACCAGATAGGGCAGGCCCACGCTGAACGAGAGTAAGGTGAGGATCTTCGCCACCGGAGCCTCGCTGGGGCGCGGCTTCCAAGCGTCCCCGGGGGTGAGGGGCGAGGGCCACGCGAGGGCGCGCCAGAGGAGCAGGCCCAGGGTCAGGCCGAGCACGAGGAGGTGCACCGTCCGCTGGCCACGGGGGGGGAGGTTCTCCGAGAGCACATGAGCGTAGAGGTAGCCCAGAAGCAGCCCCACCTGGAAGAAAAGCATGCAGGTGGTCCAGACCGCGGGGGCCCCCCCGAACCAGGGCAAGATCTCCTTGCCCATGATGAACTGGACCTGGAACAGCAGGAAGGCGCCAAGCCCGATGGCAGCGGCGAAGAGATACCGGTTGCGGTGGGGGTGGGGAGCGGGGAGAGAGCTCAAACCGCGGGTATTCTACGCCCTCATCGCGTTTGCGGGTCGGGGAGCCGGGGGCTAGACTCTCCCGTCCCCTCCGGCGACACCCCGTGACGGCCATCATCCGCCTCGACCGCGTGAGCAAGGAGTACAGCGAGGGCGGGAAGAGCCGCCCGGTGCTGCGCGAGGCCAGCGCCGCGTTCAACGAAGGCGAGTTCGTGGCCATCCGGGGGCGGAGCGGGAGCGGCAAGAGCACCTTGCTGAACCTGCTGGCCGGGATCGACCTCCCCACGGCAGGCGACGTCCTGATCAACGGGACGTGCCTGAACCGGCTCACCCCGCGCGACCGCGCGCTCTTCCGTCGCGACCACCTGGGCTTTGTCTTCCAATTCTTCAACCTCATTCCCACCCTGACCGTCCTCGAAAATGTCCAGCTTCCCGCCGAACTGGCGGGGGCACCCCCCCGGGAGACGGTCCGGCGAGGGCTCGCGCTTCTGGAGGAGGTGGGGCTTGCGGATCGCCGGCACGACTTCCCCGACCGGCTCTCCGGCGGCGAGCAGCAGCGCGTGGGCATTGCCCGCGCCTTGGTCCAAAGCCCCAGCCTGGTCCTTGCCGATGAGCCCACCGGGAACCTGGACGACGCGACCGGCCAAGCCGTTCTCGATCTGCTCGACCGCATGACCCGCCGAGCGGGCAAGACCCTGGTCCTGGCCACGCACAGCCCGCAGGTGGCGGCCCTCGCCGACCGCGCTTTCACGATCGAGGATGGCCGTCTCGTTCCCCTGTCTCCGGGCTGAGGGGGCCGGATGCTGACCCCCACCCTCCTGCGAACCGGCTTCCGCGACCTGCGACGGCGGCCCCTCCCCACCGCCCTCATGGTTCTGGGCGTGGCGCTGGGTGTGGCGGTGCTGGTCGCGATCAACCTCGCCATCGCCAGCGCCGGGCGCGGCTTCGCGCGCAGCACAGAGGCGGTGGTGGGACGGGCCAGCCACCAAATTCGGGGCGGCCCCCGCGGCCTGCCGGAAGCGCTCTACCGGCGCCTGCGCGTGGAATGGGGGGTCCGGACGAGCGCGCCCGTGGTGGAGGGCACGGCCATCGGACTCGACCTGGACCGCCAGCCGATCCGCATCCTGGGGGTGGACCCGCTGGCGGAAGGGCCATTCCGCGACCACCTCGGTGCCCCCTCCTTGGGAGCGGATGGGCTGGCGCAGCTTCTCACCCGACCGGGCGGGGTGCTGATGGGCGCGAGCATGGCCGAGCGCTACCGCCTCCCCCTGGGCAGCCCCCTGCGCCTTCAAGTCGGCGATCGCCTCGCGACGCTGAGTGTCATCGGCTTGATCACCCCCGGAGACGAAGCCGGCCCCCAGGCCCTCGACGGCCTCATCCTTATGGATGTGGGGGCGGCGCAGAAGCTCCTCGGTCAGGAAGGCCGCCTGTCCCGCATCGACCTCCGCGTCACCGCCGGCGAGGCCGAGCGGCTCGCGGCCCTGCTCCCGCCGGGCGTGCGCCTGGCCCCCGCCCACGAGCAATCGGACACCGTGGGCCAGCTCACGGCCGCCTTTCGGCTCAACCTCACCGCCCTCAGCCTCCTGGCCCTGGTGGTGGGCATGTTCCTGATCTACAACACCGTCCTCTTCAGCGTAGTGCAACGCCGCCCGGTGATCGGAACGTTGCGCGTCCTGGGCGCGACCGGGGGCCAGGTCTTCGCCCTCATCCTGGCCGAGGCGGCGACCGCCTCCGCGGCGGGAACGGTCTTGGGCCTCGGCCTGGGCTGGGTCCTCGGCCAGGGGGTGGTCCGGCTGGTGACGCGGACGATCAACGACCTCTACTACGTGCTCGCGGTGGTGGATGCGCCGCTCACGCCGGGGGTCGTCCTGGAGGGCATCGGGCTCGGCGTGGGGGCGGGCCTTCTGGCCGCCCTGGCCCCCGCCTGGGAAGCCGCGCGGGTCGAGCCCGTGGCCGCCCTCCGGCCGAGCACGCTCGAGGGCAAATCGCGTCGGTTGCTGCCCTGGGTCAGCGGATCGGGCTGCCTTCTCGCCCTGGGGGGGGCCGCCATCCTGGCCGCCCTCCCCCGCTCCCTAGTCGCAAGCTTTGCCGGCCTCTTCGGCATCGTCCTCGGCCTCGCCCTGCTCGCTCCCGCCGCCACCGTCGGGCTCATGCGCGTGGCCGGGCCCGCGGCCTCGGCCTTGGCCGGCCCCCTCGGCCGCTTGGCCGTGGGTACGGTGACGAGGGCGGTGAGCCGAACGGGCGTGGCCATCGCGGCCCTGATGGTGGCGGTCTCCGCGACCATCGGGGTGAGCTTGATGATTGCCAGCTTCCGATCCACCGTGCAGGACTGGCTGAACACGACGCTGCGGGCCGACATCTACGTCGGCCCCCCCGCCGCCGGGGGAGCGCGCAACGGGCCCACCCTCTCGGCGGACGTGCCGGCGCGGGTGGCGGCGGTTCCGGGCGTGGTCGCGGTTGAGACCCTCCGCTCCGTGCGGGTGGCGAGCCCGGATGGCGAGGTCCAGCTCGTGGTCGTGGATTCCCGCCGCGAGCGCGACCGCGCCTTCTATCGGTTCGCGGAGGGCGACCCCGCCACCACCTGGGCCCGGTTGCGGGAGGGGGCGGTGATTGTGAGCGAGCCCTTCGCCTACCGTCACCAGATCCCACCCCACGGCGGCAGCCTCGTCCTCGACACGGACGGGGGCGCACACACCTTTCCCGTGGCCGGGATCTACTACGACTACGCGACCGAGCGGGGCACCGTGCTCATGAGCCGTTCCGTTTACGAGCGCTTCTGGGACGACCGGGGCCTCACCTCGTTGGCCGTGTACGTAGCCGAAGGCGGATCGGCCGCCGCCGTGGTCGACGCCCTGCGGGCGGCCCTCGCCGGAACCGCGCTCCAGGTGACCCCGAACCGCTCCCTTCGCACCCAAGCCCTCAAGGTCTTCGACCGGACGTTCACCGTCACCCGTGCCTTGCGCGTGCTGGCGGTGGTGGTGGCCTTCATCGGCGTTTGGAGCGCGCTCATGGCCCTCCAGGTCGAGCGCACGCGGGAGCTCGCCACCCTCCAGGTCCTGGGCCTCACTCCCGGCCAGCTCTGGGGCATCACCCTCCTGGAGACCGGCCTCATGGGCGCGGCGGCGGGGCTGTTGTCCCTCCCTACGGGAACGCTCCTCGCCCTCATCCTGGTCGACGTGATCAACGTCCGCTCGTTCGGCTGGACCATGCGCCTCACGCTCGAGCCCGCCATCTTCGTGGAGGCCCTCGCGCTGAGCGTGCTCGCCGCCCTGCTGGCTGCGGTGTACCCCCTCCGGCGGCTGCAGGGCATGCCCCTCGCCACCGCCCTGAGGCATGAGTGAGGCGAGCCCTCCTGGGCCTGTTCGCGGTGCTCGGCCTGGGAGCGCTCGGGGCCTGGGTCTGGCGCGGACCTGCCACGGGAAGTGAGGGTCCCCACATCCGCATGGCTCCCGACCCCGCCCCCGCCATCTTTGCCCGCGCGATGAGCCCGCGCCCGATCCTCCTGCCCCAGGACCACGGCCCGCACTTCGACTATCAAACGGAGTGGTGGTACTACACCGGCAACCTGAGGACGGGAGACGGCCGGCCTTGGGGTTATCAGCTCACGTTCTTTCGCCGCGGGCTCCTGCCCGGGGCCCCTCCCCCCGGTCCCGGCCTGGCCACCAACCAGCTCTACCTTGCCCACCTCGCGGTCACGGACGTCTCGGCCAGGACCCACGCCTTCCGGGAGCGCTTCAGCCGGGGGGCCGCCGGTCTGGCCGGAGCGGGGAGCCCCCCCTTCGAGGTGTGGCTGGAGGACTGGCGGGCGGAGGCGGTGGACGCCGCGGGGAGTGACGTTCATCTGCGAGCGCGCGACGCCGGGCTGGCCCTCGACCTCGACCTCAAGGCCACCAAGCCGCTCGTCGCTCACGGCGACCGCGGCTTGTCCCCCAAGGGCGCGGAGCCGGGCAACGCCTCCTACTATGTCGGCTACCCACGCCTTCACACGCGCGGAACGATCGCCAGCGGCGGGATCCCCGCCGCCGTCGAGGGCGAGAGCTGGTTTGACCACGAGTGGAGCACGAGCGCACTGGGCCCCCAGGCGGTGGGGTGGGACTGGTTCAGCCTCCAGCTGAGCGACGGCCGCGACTTGATGCTGTTCTCAATCCGGCGCCAAGACGGAACCGCGGAGCCGGTCTCGGGGGGAACCCTCGTCGATCCGGAGGGGCGGACCCGCCGCCTTGGCGCGGGCGACTTCCGGGTCGAGGTGGAGAGCCGGTGGCAGAGCCCGGAGAGCAAAGCCGTCTATCCCTCGCTCTGGGCCGTGACCATCCCCTCCGCGGGGACGCACCTCCGGGTCGAGCCCTGGCTCGAGGACCAAGAGATGCGCACGTCGTTCACGTACTGGGAGGGTGCCGTCCGCGTGACGGGCGCCCAGGGCGGCGCACCGCTGACCGGCTCTGGCTATGCGGAGCTCACCGGCTACGCGCGCAGCATGCGGATCCTGTTCTAGACCATTTGCCTCCACGGCGGTCTCCTGAAAAAATGGCGCCATGATCGACGAAACCCTCCCCCTCGGCGGTGCCGCCGCGGCCGCGGTGGCGAAGGCCGCGGCGGAAGCGGTGGCGGCGGCGAGCCTGGTGGAGGGTTTTAGCCCCGACCGCCTCCGGCAGCTCCACCACGCGCTCCTCCTACCCCGCATGATCGAGGAGAAGATGCTGCTCCTCGTTCGCCAGGGCAAGCTCTCCAAGTGGTTCTCGGGAATGGGCCAGGAAGCGATCGCCACTGGCGTGGTGACGGCGCTGGAGCCCCAGGACACCATCCTCCCCCTGCACCGAAACCTAGGGGTCTTTACCGGGCGCGACCTGGACCTGGGCCGGCTCTTCCGACAGCTCCTGGGCAAGGAGGGCGGCTTCACCAAGGGCCGCGACCGCACGTTTCATTTCGGGCACCTCGAGAAGAGGATCGTGGGCATGATCAGCCACCTGGGGGCCATGCTGCCGGTGGCGGACGGGCTGGCCCTGGCCGCCCAGCTCCGGGGCCAAAAGCGCGTGGTGGCCGCGTTCAGCGGCGATGGGGGCACCAGTGAGGGGGACTTCCACGAGGCGCTGAACCTGGCCGCGGTCTGGAAACTTCCCGTCCTCTTCGTCATCGAGAACAACCAGTATGGGCTCTCCACTCCCGCCCACGAGCAATACGCTGCCCGGCATCTCGCCGACCGGGGCCTGGGCTACGGGATGCCGGGCAGCGTGGTGGACGGGAACGACCTCCTGGCTGTGTACCGAGCGGTGACGCGTGCGGCCGAGCGCGCCCGCCGCGGCGATGGGCCGACGCTGCTCGAATGCAGGACCTTCCGCATGCGGGGCCACGAGGAGGCCTCGGGCACCGACTACGTGCCCCCGGAGCTCGTCGCGGAGTGGGCGCAGAAGGATCCCGTGGCCCGCTACCAGAAGTTCCTGGTCGCGCACGGCGTCCTCTCCGCGGAGGAAGTCGAGGTCGTCCGCGGCGCCCACAAAGCCCGCATCGAGGCCGCGGTGGAGGAGGCCCTGTCCGCCCCCGATCCCGCCTCCGCCGCGGACGACGAGCTTAGGGACGTTTTCGCGCCCAGCTTGCTCCAGCCCCGTCCCCCCCGCCCGGAGGACGAGGCGGGAGCCCCCGAGCTGCGCTACGTGGACGCCATCCGCGATGGGCTGCGCGTGGCCATGCAGCGCAACTCCGAGGTCATCTTCCTCGGGCAGGACATCGCGGAGTACGGCGGCGTCTTCAAGGTGACGGAAGGCTTCGTCGAGGAGTTCGGCAAGGCGCGGGTGCGGAACACTCCCATCATCGAATCGGGGGCTCTGGGCGCCGCCCTGGGCCTGGCCCTGGACGGCTTCCGGCCCATGGTGGAGATGCAGTTCGGGGACTTCATCACCTGCGGCTTCAACCAGATCGTGAACAACCTGGCCAAGACCCACTACCGCTGGGGGGGACGGGTGGCGGTGGTGGTGCGAGCGCCGGTGGGCGGGGGCGTCGGGGCCGGCCCGTTTCACTCGCAGAACGTGGAGTCCTGGTTCACAGCCGTGGCAGGACTCAAGGTCCTGGCTCCCGCCACCCCTTACGACGCCAAGGGCCTGCTCCTGGCCGCCTTCGAGGAGGCGAACCCGGTTCTCTTCCTGGAACACAAGGCCCTGTACCGCTCGGCCCGGGGCGCGGTTCCCGAGGGATTCTACAGCTTGCCCATCGGCCAAGCCCGGATCGCCCGCACCGGGCGCGACGCCACGGTGGTGACCTACGGCGTCGGGGTCACGTGGGCGCTGGAGGCGGCCGTCGCCCTCGCCGCGGAGGGCAAGGAGATCGAGGTCGTGGACCTGCGGTCTCTCATGCCCTGGGACAGCGAGACCGCCATCCGGTCCGTGGCCAAGACAAGCCGGGCCTTGGTCCTGCACGAAGCCCCCCTGACCGGGGGCTTCGGGGGAGAGATCGCGGCGACCCTGAGCCAGCAAGCCTTCGAGTGGCTGGATGCGCCGGTGGCGCGGCTGGGCGCCCTCGACACCCCCGTGCCCTTCAGCCGGAGCTTGGAGAGGATCTTCTCGCCCCACGACCGGCTGCTGGGGGCTCTGCGTGAGCTCTTGGCCTATTAGCCTCTGCCGGCGGTGCCGGCCCCTATAGCGGTTAGAATCACGGGCGTTCGCTCCAGGGCGCGGGAGGCAGCATGCTCAGATCTCGTCCGCTCGCGAAATGGTGGCCCCGGGCTGCGGCCGCCGCCCTCCCCGTTCTTCTCGGCGCCTGCAACCGGCCCGCGCCTCCCCCGAGCCTCCGCCTCGTCGACCTTTACCGGCCCACCCCGGGGGAGGGTCCCGCGGGGCAGGACGCCGTGACGCGAGCCCGGACCGAGTGGCGGTTCGACGGACCCAGCCCGCCCGAGCCGGGAAAGCTTCCCTTGACCCGGGGATGGGAGGCCGGACCCGGCACCGCGGACCTCGCGCTGCACGAGGGCCGCCTCGTCGGGCGCGCTACCGACGATCTTCCCATCCTCCACCTCGAGCGCACCCGCGGCCTCGAGGACAAGGACGTGCTGCACGGGGTGGAGATTCGCTTGCGGGTCTCCGCCGGCAACGAGCTCGCCTTCACGTACCGCGACACGGAGAAGATCGATTTGGGTGACGTCGCGAAGCGTGCGCTCCAGCTTCCCTGGCGCCTCACCTCCCCCATCATCCCGGGGGCGGAGACCCGGACGTACCTACTCGACGCCCGGCGCCTCCCCGTTCCCCCGCCCTCGGCCGACATCAGACACCTCCTCATCCGGCCCACCAACGCGCGGGGGGCGCGCTTCGAGATCGAGTCGGTGCGGCTGGTCTTCCGCCGGGAGCACCTGGCGAGTGTCCCCTCCGGCAGAAGCTGGCAGGGGCTCTCGGGAATCTACCGCGAGACCCTTGTCTCGCGAAGCCCGGAGACCATCCGCGTGAGCCTCCGCCTGCCCGCGCGGCCGAGGCTCGAGCTGGCCCTGGGGACCGTCGACGACGGACCCGTGACCTTCCGCGTGGGCCTCCGCCGCCCGCGCCGCGAACGGGAGGACACCCTCCTCGAGCGGACGGTGACCACGCCCCAGCGCTGGGAAGAGGCCGCCCTCGACCTCTCGTCTTTCGCGGGAGAGGAGGTGAGCCTCTCCCTGTCCCTCGCCGCCGAGACGAAGGGGGCCCTGGGGCTCTGGGGGACGCCCACCGTGCGCGACCTGGGCGCGCGGCCACCGACGGCCGCTGTTCGGAGGCTAGCCGGCCCGCCGCCCCAAGGCGTGATCCTGATCTGGGCCGACACTCTCCGTCGAGACCACCTCGGGGCCTACGGGTACGGACGCCCGACCTCTCCGATTCTGGATGGCATGGCCCGGGAGGGAACCCTCTTCCGCGATTGCGTGGGCCAGGCCACCTGGACCAAGGTCGCCACCCCCTCCCTCATGACCTCTCTCTACCCGACCTCCCACGGCGTGAAGGAGTTCTCGGACCGTCTGCCCACCGCCGCGCCCACGATCGCGGAGGTCTACCACGGGGCCGGTTACGCCACCCTGTCTTTCTCGTCGATCATGTTCACCGGCCGGTTCACCAACCTCCACAAGGGCTTCGAGGTGGTCCACGAGGACAGCTCCCTGCCCGACAAAGAGTCGAGCAAGACGGCCCGAGAGTACGTGGACCGGCTCCTCCCCTGGTTGGAGGCGCACCGCGACGTCCCCTTCTTCGTCTTTCTCCATGTTTCCGATCCCCACGATCCCTACCGCCCCTACCCTCCTTATGACTCCCTGTGGGCGGACCCCGCCTGGCGCAGCGAGCACGAGCGACAGGCCAAGGAGGCGCAGAAGTTCATCTCGGACCCGCTGCTCAAGCTCTTTGGCATGCCCACCTGGGCCGAGCTGGAGACGGCCAAGATCGATCCCCGGGTGTGGGCGGCCCGCGACCGCGACTGGTACGACGGGTCGATCCGCGGGATGGACGCGGAGATCGGTCGTCTCCGCCAGCGCCTGGAGACCCTGGGCCTCGCGGAGAAGACCCTCCTCGTCTTCACCGGGGACCACGGTGAGGAGTTCTTCGAGCACGGCCGCACTTTCCATGGCCAGAGCGCCTACGGCGAGCTGACGGGCGTGCCCCTTATCCTCTGGGGTCCGGGGAGGGTGCCCGCCGGTCGGGTGGTGGCGGAGACCGTGCGCACGATCGACATCATGCCCACCCTGCTCGAGATCAGCCGCCTGCCCGTCCCCAACGAGGCCCAGGGCGAGAGCCTCCTCCCCCTCTTCACCCTCAGAACGACCGGCGGGGCTCTGCGGGCGGACGGTGGCCTCCTCCCCGGGAGGGGGCGCCCGGCGGTGTCGGAGAAGGCGTCGACGGTGGACACGGGCGCCCCCGCCCCCCGCGACACCGAGTCGTTCGCCATCGTCTCCGATGGCTGGAAGTTGATCCACAACACGAAGCGCCGACCCGGGGACGCGGAATTTGAACTCTACCGCCACGAGTCGGATCCCCTCGATCAAGCCGACGTCTCCGCCGAGCATCCCGAGCTCGTGGAGCGACTCGCGCGCGACCTCCGGGCCTGGCAGTCCCGAGCGGCGCGCGCCCGCGTGAAGCCCGACGCGGCCTCCGCCCAGACCATGAGCAAGGAGGACCTCGAGCGCCTCCGGAGCCTCGGCTACATCCAGTAGAGGCGGGGCTCGGCCCTCAGGGTTCCGGCCCCGGAAGGAGGGCCAGGAATTCCCGCAGGCGCGGATCCTCCCGGGAGAGCGGGGGCAGATACTCCCCGATGAGGGTGCGGCGCCACCAGGCGCGGCCGGGCTCGCCCACGCGGGTGAACTCGTAGCGGTAGAGCCGGGCCCGGATGTATCTCGGGGGCCGTTCCCGGAACGGCCCCTCCGCGAGCAGGTCGAGGGTGCCCGCGTCCCCCTCCAGCAGCTTGGCCACCAGGCGGATGAGCCAGGGCTGCTCGGAAGCGTCGCTCATGGCCGCGAACCAGATCTGCCAGTCCAGGCGATAGTGGTAGGGGGAGACGACGCAGGGGCGTCGCTCCACGTCGCCGGGCTTGCACTTGAACTCGTAGTCGAGCCAGCGCGCGCGGTCGTCGGGACGCTCATCGTCCGTGCCCTGGAGGACGATCTCGTGACGCTCGCGCAGGACGCCGCCGAAGGCGCCGTAGGTGTTGACGAGGTCGAAGGGATCGAAGGACGCGTTCATGAGCTGGCCCCGCGAGAGCATGTTGGCCACGGGGTTGACGCTGAGCACCGCCACCACCGCGGCCAAGGTATAGACCACCGCCCGGCGCGCCCCCGTCTCCTCCGTGGGGAGTCCGACCACGTGCGCGGTGAGGGAATGAGGAAGGATTCGGGCCAGACCGCCGTCGTCGAAGCAGGCCAGGCAGACGGCCAGGGTGAGCCAGTTCAGGAAGGAAAGGTTGCCGCTCAGGATCAGCAAGCCCTGGAAGAGGACGAGCAGGACCCCCGCCAGCGTCCGCAGGCGTCGGGGCCCGAACACCATCCAGGGAACGATCACCTCCACCACGTGGTTGAAGAGGACCTCCCCCTGGTGGAACCACCGCGGGAGCTGGTGCAGATAGAAGCTCAGCGGGTTCGGGAGGGGCTGGGTCTCGTAGTGGTAAACCAGGCAGCTGAGGTCTCGCCAGCAGGAGTCCCCCCGCAGCTTGATGAGGCCGGCGCCGAACATGAGGCGGAAGGCGAGCCATCGGAGCAGCCAGATCACGACCCGCGGGGGGGGCGACCGCTCCGGGAAAGGACCGGGTCGCCAGGGAGGGGCCAGGAAAATGGCGAGGAATCCCGTCTCCAGGAGAAGCGTCTCCCACCCGTAGCCGTAGAAGACCTGGCCCACGTGCACGAACGACATGTAGAGCAGCCAGAGCGTGGCCAGCACGGGGACGTTGGCCAGGCCCAGCACTACGCCCAGCGACAGGAGAAGGCCGAGCCAGCAGCCGGCCCCGAGGGCGGCGTCGCTGGAGTTCAGCCAGAAGAGCGTGGGCAGCCGCAGGGCGGTGGAGAGCCCATGCCCATAGGCTAGCGCGATCCGGTCCAAGAACGCCTGGGCGGGAAGGAGCCCGGATCGGCCGATGAGGGGGCGAAACTGTTGGGTGAGACAAAGGAACGCCACGAAGTAGACGAGACCGAGCAGACGCAGGAACAGAAAGCGGGTGAGCCAATATCCCTGGGAGAGCCGGGCGTCCGTTGCGCCCGAGATAGGCGCCTCTTCGGCCGAAGACCTCCCGAGTCCGAGCCCCGTCACGGTTCCCTCCCCCGGGGACTCTAACTCCTCCACCGCAAGCGCGGAGGGGCCGGGGCCTCAATCTAGGCGGCTCCCGAGCAGGGTGGAGCCGGCCAGGCGGTGGGCTAGAATCGACAAGGAGCACGGCCCGGGAGGAGATCGCATGCCCGACGACGCACCCAAGAGCAGCTTCGAGCTGGCCATGGAACGCCTCCGGAAGAAGGACCGCGAGGCCGGGGTCGAGGAGCGCTCTGTGAGCGCGGAACAGCGGGCCGCCATCGCCGACGTGCGCAAGGTGTACGAGGCCAAGCTGGCGGAGCGGGAAATCCTCTACCACGCGTCGCTACGCAAGGCCCGCGATCCGGAGGCGGCGGCCGCCCTGGAAGAGGAGTACCGTCGGGATCGGGAGCGGATCAACGCCGAGCGGGAACGCAAGGTCGAAGAGGCCCGGCGCCCCTGAGCCGCGCGGCGCCCCTCAGGGGCGGCGCGCCTCGCCCGCCAAGGCAAGGAGGCGTTTGGGCGCGGCCTGCCGCCAGGCCTGCTCCAGAACCTCGCCGAGCTTGGCGGCGCGCACCTTCGAGAGGCGCACGAGCACGGCCGGATAGTTCAGGTAGTGGTCGGTGATGTAGAAGGTCTCCGGGTCCGCCTTCATGAGGAGCTCTCGCTCGAGGAAGCCGATACGGACGACGAGCGACTCGCCGTCCTCGCGCAGACGGGCGAGCAGCTTCCCTCCGACCTTGAAGGCGGGGGTACCGTAGGACGTGCCCTCCTCCACCCCCGGCAAGGCGAGCGCGAGCCGCCACAGGGTGTCATAGCGGACCCTCCTCTTGGGGGGCGTGCGTCCACGGGGGCGAACCCCTCTCACGTCGAACTCGGCCCGGGAAGCAGCCCGACGCGCATCACAGACGCTACGGAGCCTGCAGCCTCTTCTTGAGCCGCTCGCTGTTCGGGAACTCCGCGAGCAGGGACTGCAGGTGGGCCCGGGCGCCCTCCTTCTGGCCGGCCGCTTCGAGGGCGTCCGCGAGCAGGAAGCCCTGCTGCAGACGCAGCCTGCGGTTGGACGAGGGAACGACGAGCCGACCCAGCGCCTCCAAGGCCCCCGCGGGGTCGTGCCCGTCGAGGAGCTTGGACTCGGCGGCCATGATCTGGACGCCGGGATCCCCGGGGAAGCGCCGCACCGCTTCTTCCGCCAGGCGGACCGCGTCTGCAGACCGGCCCGCCTTGCGGTCGACCTGGATCTGGTTGTAGAGGCCGGCTAAGAGCAGCCGGCCTACGTCCGCGGGATCGCCGGTGCGAATGCCCACCCCGCCTGCGTAGGAGTAGACCAGCCGGCCTCCGTACGAGCCCGCCTGTAGGAGGCAGAACAGTCCGCCCAGACCCAGGATGCTCGAGGCCAGCAGCGCATAGCGCTCCTTGCCCCAGCGGCCGAGGAGGAGGGCGATGATCTCGACGCCCGCGACGGCCAAGAACATCGTGCGCGTCAAGTCGCCCCATTGCTCGTGATCCACGACCGCGTCCGCCACACCGGGGATCCGCTCCACCGGCCCGTGGGCCGCCTGCCCGGACTCCACCGCCACCACCGCGGCCAGGGTGCCGGCGAGGATGAGGCAGAGGGCGGCCCCGCCCGCGAAGGCCAGGCGTCCGGTGAGGGAGAGCCAGCGCAGGACCACGCCCGCCGCGAGCAGGCCGATCACAAAGTGGACGACGATGGGATGATAGGGTCCCAGTTCGATTCCGCTCATATCACCGTCCCTTCGGGGATGATGGCTTCCTTGGGCACAACCACGATCCCGTCCCGGATGTAGTAGCCGATGCCGTCACGTTCCCGCTCCTGGGCCTGGTTTACGATGCGAACCCCCTTGCCGATGCGGGCGTTCTTGTCCACGATGGCCTTTTCGATCACGGTGTCGGCCCCGATCCCCAGGGGGGGCAGACCCCGTGCGTTCGCGCGCTCGATCTCATCAAGGGTCTCGTAGTAGTCGGCCCCCAGGATCAGGCTTTCGCGGATCTGGGTGCCGCGGCCGATGCGGCTGCGGATCCCGATCAGCGACCGCTCGACCTGGGCCCCCACGACAATGCTCCCCTCGGAAATGAGCGCGCTCGTCACCACGCAGTGCTCGACTTTGGTGGCGGGCAGGAAGCGCGGGTGGGTGTAGACGGGACGGGAGGCCTCGTAGAAATCGAAGGGCGGGACGGGTTCGCAGAGGGCCAGGTTCGCGTGGTAGTAGGAGGCGATCGTCCCCACGTCTTCCCAGTAGCCACGGTAGGGATGGGCGTGGACCCGCATCTCGCCCAGGGCGTGGGGGATCACGTGCCGACCGAAGTCCACCAGGGCAGGATCCTTGAGCGATCGCTCCAGGGCCTCGCGGCCGAATAAGTAGATTCCCATGGAGGCCAGAAAGGTGGGGCCAATGCTGGGCAGGTGGGAGACCAGGTCGTCCAGGCGCTCCGGCCCCGGCTTCTCCTCGAAATGCACGATGCGTCCCTGGCGATTCATCTTGAGGATCCCGAAGGCGGGGGCTTGTTCGGCGGTCACGGGGGTCACGGCCACGGTGGCGTCCGCCACGTGGCGCCGGTGGGTCTCCAGCATCTTCCGGTAGTCCATCTGGTAGAGCTGGTCGCCGGAAAGGATGAGGGCATCCCGAAAGCCCTGGGCGCGGAGGTGGCGCAGGCTCTGGCGTACCGCATCCGCGGTGCCCTGGAACCACTCCGGGCTCTCCTCCGTCTGCTCCGCCGCGAGGACGGTGACGAAGCCGGAGGAGAAGATGTCGAACTTGTAGGTTGAGTTCAGGTGCTTGTTCAGGCTCTCCGAGTTGTACTGGGTGAGGACGAAGATCTGGCGGAGGTTGGAGTTCAAGCAGTTGCTGACGGGGATGTCGATGAGCCGGTACTTTCCGGCGATGGGAACCGCCGGCTTGGAGCGATGCAGCGTCAAGGGGAACAGCCGTGACCCCCGCCCCCCGCCCAGGATCACGGCCAGCACGTCGTCCATGGCGCGGCATTCTCCCACGCCGCGCCCGCGCAGTGTCAAGCATGTGCACGGTCTCGGGCCGGCCCAGAAAACTCTGATAGGCTCAACCCGTGTCCGACCAGAGCCCGGCCAGGACCCCACGACCTGGCCTCCTCCGCCGGGCGGCGGCCGGAGCCTGGCACGTTCCCGCCGGCTTCGCGTTCCTCCTGCGGAGCCCGTCCTTCTGGCCTCTCGCCCTGCTCCCCGCCCTGCTCGTCATGCTCTCGCTGGCGGGAGGCCTCCTGCTGGGCGCTTTCGCGGGCCCCTCGGTAGAGGGCGCGCTGGCTCCCGGGCGGGAGCGGATTTCCTCCGGCCTCGGCCTCCTCATGAGCCTGCTGCGCTGGGTGGGCATGCTGGAGGCGGGAATGCTGCTGGGCCTCTCCGTGGCTCTCCTGGTCGCGGCTCCCCTCCTGGACCGCCTCTCCCGTCGAGTGGAGTCGCAGTTGGGAAACGGGGGGAAGGACCGCACGCCCCGGCCACGCGCCGAGGCCTTCGCATCCCTTCAGGGCTCGCTCTACTTCCTGGCCGCGGCTCCGGGGGCCTTTCTGCTCAGCCTCGTTCCTCTGGCGGGACCGGTCCTGGCCACGTTGTGGGGCGCCCATGCCCTGACCGTGCGGCTGACCGCGAGCCCGCTCGGCGACCGCGGCTTCGGCTTCCGAGCCCGGCAGGCCTGGTACAAGGACTGGCGGGCGGAGACCCTCGGTTTCGGGCTCGCCGGCCTCGTCACGCTGGTCGTGCCCGTCGCCAACCTTCTCCTCGGCCCCGCGCTGACCATCGGGGGAACCCTGCTCGTGCTTGACCTGGAGGCGCTGACACCGCCGCCAGCGACGGGGCCCTGACGACTCGCGGCCGCCCTACGTCGTCTCCTCGTCGCGTCGCGGTTCCAGAGCACCCAGCTTGAGTTTGAGGTCCAGGGGTTTGCCGTCGCGCTGCACGGTGATCGTGACCTCCTGGCTGGCCGCGTGCATCACCTCGTGCCGCAGGTCCTCCGCGTCCCGCACGTCCTTGCCCCCGAACTTGAGGATCACATCTCCGGCCTTGAGCCCCGCCTTGCCGGCGGGCCCGTCCTCGTCCACGCTGGTCACGAGCAGGCCGCGGTCGTCGGGCAGCCGGAAGAAGTGGGCGAGTTGACCCGAGATCTCTTGATACTCGATCCCGAGCCGCCGTGGGCCATGGGCGTGGCGGGGGAAGAGCATGACCCGTCCCTTGCCCCAGGGCCCGTCGTCCCAGCGGAAGGCATCGGGCGGCATGGGTGGCATCGGAGGCATGTCGGGCATGTTGGGCAGGACCGGGGTCGGGACATCGAGGTCGCCAAACCGGAACGCCCGGTCCTTCCCTTCCTCCAAGGTGGCGGAGAGCTTCTGGATGGCCCCCCCGCGGCTCACCTCCAAACTGACCGTACGGCCGGGCGGAGTCTCCCGGACAAGGCGGGCCAGTTGGGCCGCGCCCTGCACGGCCTCCCCCTGGTAGCGGAGGATAACGTCCCCCTCCTTGAGCCCCGCTTTCTCGGCCGGGGTGTCGGAGTCGACGGATTTGACGAGGGCTCCGCGCTCTTCTGACAGCTTGAGCCGGGCGACGTCCGTCTTGCCCACGTCGGCGAGCTGCACGCCCAGGTGCGCCCCGCCCCTGCGGACGATCTCCACCCGGCGCCCCTCGGCCCCGGACGCCGCGGGGGCGAGCGCGAATCCCCCCGCGAGCAGCGCGGAAATGCCTGTGGTCAAGCCAATCCAGCGTGACATGCGACCTCCTCGGAAAAGCTACCCATCCAACCCCTTAGACGCGGAGCCGCGAAAAAAGTCGAGGGGGGTTCCGGGCCTGGCCTCCCCGGCGGGGGAAGCGACGGTCTGAACGCCTGCGGTCCAGGCGCTTGGACACTCGCGGCGATGGGGACCATCGGCGGCAGCGGAGAGCCGGGGGGAGGAGCCGCCTTCGGCGAGACCCTCCACGCCTACATCGTGCGTCAGCGGTTGGAGTGCGCGCGGCGCCTCCTCAGCCGCTGGGACCGCCCCGTGACTGCGGTCTGCCTGAACGCGGGATTCGAAAGCCTGGGTTCCTTCAGTTCGCTCTTCCGGCGTCGCTTTGGCCTCTCCCCCCGCCAGTTCCGGACGGCCTCGGCGCAAAAAAGCAAGAGCTGAGAAGAACCAGCCCCTCCCCCGGCCCAGAATGGAGATCGGCGCGGGCCCCGGTGGGAGGCCCGAAGGAGGCGGCAGTCATGACCGAAGTCCGGCAAACGCTCATCGAGGCCGTGAAAAAGGGCGACGCCCCGACCGTCAACCGGCTACTGGACGACACCCCCGCCCTCTTGCAAGCGCAGACGGATGACGGCGTGTCCGCCATACTGCTCGCGGTTTACTACCGGCAGCCGGAGGTCGCCCAAGCCTTCCTGGCCCGGGGTGCCGTCCTGAACCTCTTCGAGAGTTGTGCCCTGGGCCGACGGGACCGGGTCTCGCAGATCCTGGCCGCGGATGGCGGGGCCCCGGGCTCCTATTCTTCCGACGGCCACACCCCCCTCGGCTTGGCGTGTTTCTTTGGCCACCGGGACATCGTCCGGTTGCTCATCGAGAAGGGGGCGGACGTGAACGCGGTTTCAAGGAACGCGCAGCATGTGGCTCCCCTGCATGCGGCCACGGCCCGGCAGGATGCCGCCATCGTCGAGGCGCTGCTCAAGGCGGGGGCGGACCCCAACCGGCACCAGGAAGCCGGCATCACTCCCCTTCACGAGGCGGCGGCGGCAGGACAGGAGGCGATCGCGCGCTTGCTGGTTGCCCACGGGGCGCAGCCCGATGCCCGCGCCGAAGATGGCCGGACCGCGGCCGACCTCGCTCGGACCAAGAAGCACGAAGCGCTGGCCGGATGGCTGGAGGGCCTCCGCAAGGAGTGAGGTCCGGGGGTGGATCGCCCCTCCCCGCGGCGGGGGGGCTAGTGAATGGTTTTGCCCCGGCCGTAGGTTTGCTCGAGCAGCAGGAAGTCCAGGATCTCGAGCAGGCGCGTGTAGCGGGCGAGAATGGTGTCGCAATCGAGGAGCGACTGTCGCTCCACGGGGGACAGGGTGAGCGTCTGGCAGAGGGCGTTCACGAAGACGTCGTGGGGCAGCTCGGTTTGGAGCACGAGGGAGACGGGGCCATCCGAGGCCTTGCCGATCGCGGCCAGGACACGCCGGCGCATGGCCTCCAGCGAGGCGTTGTCTCCCATTCCGTCGGGCAGGGCCTCCACCGCGGCCAGGCGGTAGGGCTCTCCCTGGTGCTCCTCGCGGATCCGGAAGCGCACGGTCCCCCGTAAGAGGATGTTGTACCGCCCCTGTTCGAGGGGCTCACTCTGCTCGATGACCCCCGCGCACCCCACCCGGTACACGGAGGGCCGTCCCTGGTAGTGGGGCTCCCAGCCCGGCTGCAGGAGGGTCATGCCGATGGTCCGGTGGCTCTCCAAGGCGTCCGCCACCATCTTTCGATAGCGCGGCTCGAAGACATGCAGAGGCATCGGCATCTGTGGGAACAGCACGACGTTCGGCAGGGGGAACAGCGGAAGAAGACCGGGGAGAGCCTTCACGAAGGTTACCGGGGTGGGTCAAGCGCCCCCGGCCTCGAGCACGCCGTGGCGGCCGGTCTCAAGCCGGCCGCCCCGTGGCCAGCCTCAGTGGTGATGACCCCCGCCGCCACCTTCGCCGCCGGCGTTGAACGAATGGCCGCAGCCGCAGGTGGATGTCGCGTTCGGGTTTTTGATGGCGAAGCCGCCCCCCATCAGGTCTTCCTTGTAGTCGACCTCGGCGCCCTCGAGGTAGCGCATGCTCATGGGGTCCACAATGACTTTTACGCCCTCCGCCTCGAAGACCTGGTCGCCGTCCGCGGCCTCGTCCAGCACCATCCCGTACGAGAAGCCGGAACAACCGCCGCCCTGAACGTAGATTCGAAGCCCACCCTTGGGGATGTTCTCCTTCTCCTGCTCCAGGATGCCCTTGACCTTCTGGGCAGCGTTTGAAGTGAGGTTGATCATCGGTCAGCTCTCCTCATCCCGAGATCTGACCGCTAGTCTCCGCAAGCGGGCGGAAACCCGGCTCGACCTCGACAACTCCATCCTACCTCATCTGCACTTTTTTGTGAAGCTTGGATCCGTCGGCCTTGGGATCGCCATCATTATTCATTGACGGCTCAAACGGCGTCCTCAACGGGCGGTTCACCGTGGGCGTCAGCGTCTCCCCGCTCCCGTGGTCTTGCTTGCCGTCCCCGTAGTGCCGCCCTGGGCACGAGTCGGGATGCTACGATACGACGACCGGACGCCGAATCCGTCCGATAACCCTGGGCAGCCCCTTCTTCCGTCGCAACCCGGCTGCCGGGGTCGCGTCGGTCAAGCGCTCAATGGCGCGGGGAGGACCTCCTGGGTGGACTCACGGCCAGCACGGACGGATCGGAGCTCATCCGTCGCGTCACCGCGTCCGGGCTGAGGGGACGGGGCGGGGGCTGGTTCCCCACCGGCCGCAAATGGCAGGCCGTCCGCGCTGAAGAGGGAGACGCTTTCCTGGTCGCGAACGGGGCGGAAGGGGAGCCGGGATCCGTGAAGGACCGGTTCCTCATGACGACGCGGCCGGGGGAGGTGGTCCGGGGCCTGGCCCTCGCCGCCCGCGCGGTGGGGGCACGGGAGGCGGTCGTCTTTCTGAAAGCGTCGTTTGCCGGGCCGGCCGCGGCTCTGCGAGCGGCCCTCCGGGAGGCTCGGCTCGACGATCTCTCGGTCGAGGTCCGCCACGGCGACGATGGCTACATCAGCGGAGAGGAGACGGCCGCCCTGGAGGCGCTCGAGGGCCGTAGGCCCTGGCCACGGCCGAAGCCCCCCCTCCCCGCCGCCGTCGGCTTTCGCGGGCGGCCGACCCTCGTCCAGAACGTTGAAACCCTGGCCCGGGTGCCCGCGGCGGTGGCCGATCCCGAGCGCTTCCGCCGCGACGAGTCGACCCTCGTCTCGCTTTGGGGCCACCTGCGGCGGCCGGGCATCTACGAGGTGCCCTTGGGCACCCCTCTCCGCCGTCTGATCGAGGAGCAGGGCGGGGGCGCGACGGAGGGCGTGGGCATGATCTTCCCGGCCGGACCCTCGGGCGCTCCGCTGAGCTCCGCCCAGGCCGACACCCCCCTCGATCCGGACGCCCTCCGGGCCGCGGGATCCGCCCTGGGAACGGCGTCGGTCCTGGTCCTGGGCGTGTCCGCTTGCCCGCTCGGGGTCGGGGCGTCGCTCGCCGCCTTCTTCGAGCGGGAGTCCTGCGGCCAATGCCCGCCGTGTACGGTCGGCACGGCGAGCCTGAGCCGGATTCTGCGAGCAGTGGAGGCGGGAGAGGCCCGGGCGAGGGACCTGACCGACCTCGGCGAGGTGTCGGGCTTCATGTCCAGCCACGGCTACTGTGCCCATAGCCGGACCGCCGCGGGGTCCGCAACCGGACTTCTGGCCCGATTCCGGGCCGACGTCGAGGAGCATCTGCGCCTGGGCCGTTGCCCGCGCCCCGGCCCTCCCCTCGACCCCTTCGGGCCGGCGTCACCCGAGCGGACCGCGATCGAGGCGGTCCTGGCCGGCCTCCCCTCGCCTACGCCCGCGGCCGAGGCCCGGTGACCCCGGTCTTCTACCTCTTCCTGCTGCACCTTTCCCTCGGCCTCCTGGCCACGCTCCCCCTCGTTCCCGCGCGTGCCGGGGTGACATTCTTCAAGTTCTGCTCGGCCGCCGCCGCCACCCTGACCACCGCCGCCCTGGGCCTGCTCTACCGCCGCTTCGGATTCGCGGGGGGGCCGGGAGCCCCCGCGAACACCGCCTATCGCGCCCTCCTCCTGGCGACCGCGGCGTTGGTCCTTTTCACCGTCCTCTACAACCGCGCCTGGCACTTTGGCTGGAAGCGGCTGCGGGGGCCGTTCTTGGCGGGGGCGCTGGCTGCCGGGCTCACGGCCGTTGTCCTCGGAGCCCCCGGCCCCGTCTTCCTCGCCAGTGACGTCAGCTCGCTCCTCCTGCTAGGCATGGCGGCCTCGGCCATGATCCTGGGGCATTTCTACCTCGTGGTCCTGGACCTACCGATCACCGCCCTGAGGCGCTTGACCGCGGGCCTCGTCGCCTCCCTTGGGCTGCGCGCGGGGGTGGTGGGGGTGGCCCTGGCCGGCCCCAGCCAGGCCGGGTACGTCGAGGCCCGCCTGATCGCGGGGGGTCTCTGGAGCCCCGACGGGATCTTCGTTTGGATGCGGTTGCTCTTCGGGATCGCGGGCCCGCTCTGCCTCGTCTGGTTCATCTGGAAGACCGTGGAGATCCGTTCCACCCAGTCCGCCACCGGAATCCTCTACGTGCAGCTCTTCCTGGTCATGGCGGGAGAGCTCCTCGCCCAGTACCTGAGTGTGGCCGCGGGGTTCCCGCTGTGAGGCGGGTGCCCGAGATCGCCTTTGCCTGCCCGCAATGCGGAGGGGAGGCGAGGGCGGGCCTCGACGGCCGGGCCCGCTGTGCGTCCTGCGGGGCGGAGACGATCCTCAAGCCCACCTCTTCCCTCCTCGAGCAGGGCCTGGTGGACCGATGCCCCGCTTGTGGCGGAGAGCAGCTCTACGTCCAGCGGGACTTCAACCAGAAAGCGGGGCTCGCGATCGTGGGCCTGGGCGCCGCGCTCGCCCCTTTCACCCCCTTCTACTCGAGCCTCTTCGTGGCCGCGCTCATCGACGCCATCCTCTATATGGTCTTGCCCGAGATCAGCGTCTGCTACCGTTGCCAGGCCCACTTTCGGGGCTTCGCGAGGAACCCGAAACACGCGCCTTTCGACCTCCACGTGGCCGAGCAGTACGGAACCCGGACGCGGTAGGGGAGCCGCTCGTAGGCGGTCACCCGGTCCGCGTGCGACCCGGAGCGGATGCGGGGCGAGGGTAGAATGAGCGCCCATGCCCGAGCTGCCGGACCTGCTCTACATCCTCAAGAGCCTCCGGGAGGCGCTGCTCGGCCGGCCCGTGACCGCCGAGCGCGTCAAGGAGCCGGTGGTTCTCCGCTACGCGGTGCGCGGGAACCTGTCCCTCCTGCTGGGCCGTAAGCTCGCCGACCTCGGGCGGAGGTCCCACTTCCTGGCCTTCCGCTTCGAGGGCCTGGACCTGGCCGTGAACCCCATGCTGGCCGGGCGCTTCCGGCTGGCCGGCCCGGGCCAGAAGGACGAAGCATCGCTGGCCTTCGCCCTCGGCTTCGGCGAGGTGGAGCTCCGCTATCTGGACGATAAGAAGATGGGCAAGGCCTACCTGATCGGGGCCGACGACTGGGGAGCCATTCCCGGGCTGCAGACGGGAGGCGTCGACATCCTGTCCCCGGAGTTCACCCCCGAGCGGTTCGTGAGCCTGCTCAAGCACCGGCGCGATCAGGTGCGCGCCTTTCTCCTCGACAAGAAGGCCCTCGACAGCCTCGGCAACGCCTACGCCGACGAGGTGCTCTTCGCCGCCGGAATCCATCCCAAGACCTGGTGCCGGTCCCTCTCCCACGCGGACGCCGTCCGGCTCCACGAGGCGATCGTGACGGTGATGAAGGAGGCGGTGGCGGAGGTCGCCCGGCGGGGAGAGCCCATCGACGTCAAGGTGCGCGATTTCCTGAAGGTCCGAATGAAGGAGACCTGCCCGCGCTGCGGCGGCAAGATCCGCGTCGCGGGCGTAAAGGGCATGGACGCCTACTTCTGCCCGCATTGCCAGCCCGCGACGCGGGTGGGGCTCGTGGACTGGACGCGCACCGGGAAGTAAAGGAAAATGCGCTGAGGAGCGTGGATGAGCAAGGAAGACCTGATCGAGTTGCAGGGGGTGGTGACGGAGGTCCTGGCTGGCGGCAACTACAAGGTGAAATGCGGCGAGAACCACGAGGTGCTGGCCCGGCTGAACGGCAAGATGCGGCAGTTCCGAATCCGCGTGATCGCCGGCGACCGCGTCACCGTGGGTGTCTCCCCTTACGACCTCAAGCGCGGCCTCATCACCTACCGCGCTAAGTAGCCCCCCTGCCCGGTTTCCGCTCCGTCCTGTTCGACCTCGATAACACCCTGCTCGACTTCGACCGGGCCGAAAGGGCCGCGCTGCGCGCCGCTCTCGCCCAGATGGGCCGGCCCCTGAGCCGCTCCGCCCTGCGCGAGTACCGCCGCATCAACGAGGAGCTCTGGGCCCTCTACCGCAGCGGAGGAATCGCCCAGCCGGTATTGGCGGTGGAGCGCTTCTCTCGTCTGCTCGACTTCCTGGGGGCCGATCGCCGGCGGGCGGCTCGCCTCGGCCGGGCCTATCTCGAACAGCTGTCCGCGCGCGGTGACCGCCTGCCCGGTTGCCGGCCCACCCTGGCCCGCCTCGGGGCCCGCTACCGGCTGGGGGTCGTTACCAACGGGATCGATCGCGTCCAGCGGGCCCGGCTGCGGGCGGCCCGGCTGGAGCGTTTCTTCCAGGTGGTGGTCACCTCGGAGGGTAGCGGCTTCGCCAAGCCCGATCCCCGCATCCTGAAGGTGGCCCTGGACGCGCTGGGCCTCTCCCCCGCGCAGGCTCTTTACGTAGGGGACGACGTGGCGACGGACGGAGGGGCGGCCGCGGGGGCGGGTGTCGCCTTCTGCTGGATGGACCGGGGTCGGGGGCACGCCCGCGGTCTCCGCCCGCCCCGCCGCCGGGTGAGAAGCCTCCTCGAGCTCCCGGACCTCCTACCGGCCTGACCCGGCCTATAATCCCTGCGCCGGAGGAGGAGGTCAGACCTGGACTCGCCCGTATCGATCCCGCGTGCCGCCGTCTCCTCGATCGTGTTCCTTCGCAGCGAGATCCCCGCCCAGCACCCCTCGGCGGCCGTGCTCGGCGAGGAGCGCCTAGGGGCGGGGGTGGCGGTGGCTCCCGATCAGGTCCTGACCGCGCACTACCTGGTACTGGGCGCGGCGCAGGCGGAAGTGACGGGGGCGGACGGAAAGCCGCGCGGCGTCCGGGGAATGGCCTTGAACCACGAGACGGGCCTGGCTCTGCTCCGGCTCGAAGGCCCCGAGCTCCGCCCCGCCCACCTGGGCGAGGGCGGCCCGGTGGCGCCCGGCCTGCCCGTCTTCCTGTTGACGTGCACCAGCGACCGGGAGCGCAAGGGCGCCACCGGCCACATCTCGATGGTGGGCCCCTTCGAAGCCTTCTGGGAGTACATGCTGGATCAGGCCATCATGACCACCGCCATCAACCCGGGGTTGGCGGGGGCTCCCCTATTCGACCCCGGGGGGCGGGTCATCGGCATCGTCTCCCTTGGATTGGCCGCAGTCGGCCGCTACAGCCTGGCCATTCCTCTGGACCTCTTCCTTCAGCACCGGGAAGAGATGGAGAGCGAGCAGGGGGTGCGCACGGATCCCCCCCGGGCCTGGGTGGGCTTTTACCCGCAGGGCTTCGACGGCGGCGTGGCTATCAACGGCATCGTGCCCGGAGGCCCCGGGGACAAGGCTGGGCTCGCCCGGGGCGATTTGATCCTCTCCGTGGACGGCGCGCCCGTCTCCACGCTTCGCGAGCTCTACCGCGCCATCTGGCGGAAGGGGCCCGGCGAGTCCCTGGGGCTGCAGATCTTGCGGGACTCCTCGATCCGCGTGATCGAGGTCGTGGCGGGCGACCGTTACGAGTTCTACAAGTAGCGGGCAACTCAGAGACCCCTCCTGAATCGCTCGGCCACGCCGCCGCCCCCAAAGGGTTCGCGGGCACCAGCACGGACGCACTCGAGGCGACCCGAAAGCACCGCCCGTCCACGTCATGCAGAAACACAGCCTGCCCTCAGCCAGCGTCCAGCAACTCCCGAACCCTACGGAGGAACACTTCCGGACCGAGCGGCTTGCTTAGGAAGCCTCCCCGGGGTCAGTCAAGCTGTGCCCAGTGACCGCGTCGCTATCCCCCAGGCAAGCATTGAGATGCGGGCTAAGTCCCTCCCCGTCCAACAGAAGGGTCTCAAGGGCGGGCAGAAATGCAAGAGAACCCCTGAACTACAGTTTGAGCAACAGCTTCTGCCTCTAGTCCGGGCGAACATCAAGGCCATGCTCGAGTTCCACCGGGACCTCGGGACTCGCAGGACTGCTCTCGCCACCGCGGCAGCCGTAACGCCGGTCCACTGCGGGCCGCCTGATTCTGAAGGCCTATCTCCCTCGAGGGGGATAAGCGGTGAGATAGATATAGGCGGCGGTCACTTCCTCGCGAGTCAGATATGAGAAGACTGGCATATCGCCGCGTTTGCCCATCATGCTCGGGCCGGGCGCGGGCGCACCCGCGATCACCTTGCGCACAACGACGCTCACGGGCTCTTGATCGAGGAAGCTGGCTAGCGAGGGCACCAAGTCCGGCGATTGCGGCATCGCATCTTTCCCGGGCCCCGTGGCATCGTGGCAGATGAAGCAGGTGCCCTTTACCAGATGCTCGCCGACGCGGACGACCGGCTCCGTGATCTGGCGCTGCTTCGCTTTCGCGCCCGGCACCCCGGCTAGGCTCTGCAGATAGGCCAGCAGCGCCTCCACCTCGGCGCCGTTGAGATGCCGGAATGCGGGCATCCTCTCCCCGCCCTTCTGGAGCCGCTCGCGCAACGAGGCCTCGGCTTGCGAGGTCATCTGCTTGATGGTGGCAGGGTCGAGCGTCAGGCCGCGCTTTGCCATCTGCTCCTTGATGACCAGCGGGGACGTCGCCCGGACCGGATCGATAAGCGATCGGATCTCCGGCGGCAAGCCAATCCCCTCGACGTTGTGGCAGGACTGACAGTTGAGACGGTAAAGGTCCGCCCCGCTAAGCGTGAACGGCCGCCGCAGGGACTCGGGAACGGAGGAGGTGCCCCACGCCGAAGAGGTATCCGACGAGGGCCGGACGCCAATGGCCGCCATGTTCCCCAACGCGGACTGCTGGCGCGACAGCCTGAGGCGCGTGAGCAAGCTCGGCCCCTCGACGGGCGTGACGTCGACGTCGGCGCTGGGCTCTCCCACCGCGGCCGCGTGGAGCGTCGGGCACGTGACCACCACGCAGACAGCCAAGCACCGACCGAGGCAAGAGAGCACAGCAGGGAGGCCTTGGACCGGCGATCCCCATTCCGAACCCTTCTCGTCAGGCATAGCCCACCCTCGCTCTACCTGGCCGCCTGTGATCGGAAGGCCGCCTCGGCGGAAAGAAACGGACGGTTGCCCGCCTGCGATTACTTCGAGAGCTGGAAGTCGGCCGCCGTCGCACCTTGGACAGCCACCGTCCTCCCGGTGGCTTTGAGCTTCGGATGCCACGTCTTCACGGTATAGGACCCGTCCGGTACGTCGGCGATACGATATGAGCCATCCGCCGCGGTCACGGCGAAGTAGGGTGTCGGCACCACGGCGACGAAGCCCTCCATCTCTGGATGCACCAGGCACAGGAGCGTGGCGAAGCATTCCTTGGTGAAAGTATAGGACTTTGATTGGCCTTTTGGCCACGTCCCGAGGTTGAACTTTCCCGCGCACGCGTCGGGCGTGAAGACATTGTGAGTGACGGAATCGGAATTGAGGAAGTCGACGGTGGTTCCGATGAGTACGGGAAGAACATGCGGCACGAACTTCATGTTGGCTTGGTCGACCTTGGCGTGCTCCTTGGGTGCCGCAAAGGCCTTTGCCGGCAGCGTCGCGATGTAGACGACCGCGCTGCCGCTGTCCGAGAGGCCTTTGCATTCCACCTTCCCATGGAGGTCACCGGCCAGCAACGGCACTGCGGCGAAGGCTAGGATACTTCCGGCCAGGACAAGTCTGGAAAGACGCTTCATCATATCTCCCTCACGCGGCAAACCGAACGATCGTGGAGAACGACAGCGGCCAGAGCGGGAGCGAAGACGCGCTGGATTCCCTTCATCTAGGTCTCTCCTTTGGGCTCGCTCACGAGCCCCCGTCATTTTTAGAAAGCCATCCGCAGAATCGCATTCAGGGAGTGGTTTTGGGCCTCCCGCAGGTCGCGCTGATACTCCAGCATGGCCTTGACGTTGGCACGGACGAGGGCACTCACGGTGAAGGTTCCGGTACGGATGCTGGGCACGGTCCGATCGCCCGGTGTGAGCTCCTCGTAACGGGCGGCGCCGTGGAGCCACGGATAGAAGACGTAGTCGGCCTCCAGGAAGAACGCGTGGTAGTCGGGCTCGATCTGGGAGAGGAAAGCTCCGGTGGTTTGGTCGAATTGTCGCAACGTATCCTTGCCGGTCAGATAGACTCCGAACACGTTCAGATCTCCGATGAAGGCGCTCGCGAAACCGCCCGCGCGCCAGAAGTGATCGTCCTGGATGTTCACCATGTTGCCCGGTGACACAGTGGTAGGGAAGTTCACGCCCGAAGCATTGCCTCGGTAGGCGAACGCCCCGATGCGGAAGGAATTGTCACGCCAGTTCTTCTCGGGAGCCTCCCGGCCACCCATATCACCATCGAATCCCATGCCCCCAAACTTGTAGTCGACACGGGCATAGAAGTCCTTCGAGTTGTTGCCGAACTGGCCATTGCCGGCGGAGATCCCGCCCATGACGCCGGCGGTGTAGAAGAGGCGATGGGAGACGATCCCGTAGACCTCGAACGCCGGCGCCTTCGTTGGGATGGAGATTGGCTGCGGTGTCACCGCGTCTGCCCCGAGGGCGGTGCCTCCGTTGATGCCGATGGGGTTGTAGTTGAAGATGCTCTCGATCCCCGCGTCGCTTTCCTTCATCGTTTCCACGAAAAACTCGCCGATATTCGGGTTCACCCTGCCGATTCTGAAATGGAACAGGTTCTCAGGGCCGAAGGGCGAGTCGATCCCCAAGTGGGCGTGCTCGACCTCGGTGCTCACGGAGTAGTCCGAGTTGACGGCGAACGTGACCTCGGAGTACACGGACAGATGATCGCCGAGCGTTCCGGCCGCGAAGAGGTTCAATTCCTCCGGGAACCTGAAATCGTTCCTGATCGTTGAGGTTGTGCCGTCTGAGTTGAGGTTGGACGTGTTG
>DATMQU010000561.1:0-2226 GCA_035566715.1 Vicinamibacteria bacterium | reverse complement strand
CTGGGGGGGATTCTCTTCACCTTCGGGGACCCGGGGCGCTGGTACCTGGACCTCTTCACGGGCCTGTTCCCGTTCGTCGGGCTTCTCGTCAACGCCCATTTCGTGACCGGAACCGCACTCCTCCTGTGGACGCTCTGGGCTTACCTGGGAGCGCGAACCCCCGCCGGCCACATCGGGGCGAGCGCGCTCGGGACGGTCCTGGGCCTGGTCCGCCCCTACGACCTCGTGCTCCTGGTCGCCATCCGCTCTCTGGGCGTGGCCGTTACGGAGCCGTTCCCTCTCTGGTGGCGGAGGCTCCTCCCCCTCGCCGGCCTCGCCCCCGTCGCCCTCTACAACTACTGGCTTTTTTACCGGACCCCGGCCTTTGCGTTTTACCGCACCGCGGCCTATGAGTTCCCGGGCCCGGGCGACTTCGCCCTCGCTCTGGGCCCCCCCGCCCTCCTCGCCCTTCTGGTTCTCTCCGGCGGGGGGGGAGCGCCGGCCGCTCGCCGCCCGCGCGCCCACCTCGCGGCCTGGGCCTTGCTCGGGGCCGCCCTCATCGTCGCGCGGCCGGTGCATTTCTCCCTCCAGTTCCTGGTGGGCGTGGGAGCGCCCCTTCTCGCCCTGGGGGCGCTGGGTCTGGCGCGGTTTGGACCGGGAGTGATGCTCGTGGCCACGCTCCCCTTGGCGGGCACCGCTCTGGCCGCCCTCCGCCTGGTTTCGGGCCCCACCGGCCCCTGGTTCGTCCCCGGGGAGCGACTGGCGGTGGCGGAGGCCCTCCGCGGGAGCTGCCGGCCCGGTGACGTCCTGCTCTCTCCCCCCGACATCGGCCAGTACGCGGCCGGCCTCACCGCCTGCCGGGCCTACGTGTCGCACCCCATCGGGCCGGATTACGCCCGCCGGACGGAGGAGGTGCGCGCATTTTTTGGGGACCAGGCGCCCTCCCTCCGCGCCGCCTTCCTCGACCGCCACTGCATCACCCATCTCACCCTGCCCGGGGACCCGGGCCCCGTCCCCCGCGCCTGGCTGGGGGAGTCGACCGCGTTCCGTCCGGTGGCGCGCGTGGGGCAGCCGACCGCGATCAGCGTGTACGTGCGGGGGGGAGGAGGAGGGTGCTCGCCGCCATGAGGAAGACCGCCCCCGCGCTCCCGCTCTCGACCGCGGGGGCGCCTGCCCACCGGTTCGTGCCCTCCCCGGTCCGCCTCTGCCCGCCGTCCCTTGATTTCCGGTCCGCCCTAAACCTACGATTGCCAGATGTCTCGTAACATCGCCCGCCAGGTATTGGAGATCGAGGCCCAGGCCATTCGTGACCTGCTCCCCCGCATCGACGCCGACTTCGAGCGCGCGGTGGAGACGGTTTTTGCCTGCGCCGGGCGGGTGGTCGTGACCGGGATGGGAAAGAGCGGCCTCATCGGCCAGAAGATTTCCGCCACCCTTTCCTCGACGGGGACGCCCTCCCTCTTCCTGCACCCCGCGGAGGCCATCCACGGCGACCTCGGGCGGATCGTCAAGGGGGACGTGGTTCTCGCCATTTCGTACAGCGGCGACACGGGGGAGGTCCTGACCCTGGTTCCGCAGGTCAAGCGCCTGGGCTCCCCCCTGGCCGGCGCGGCCGACATTCATCTCGACGTCTCCATCCGCCAGGAGGCCTGTCCGCTCGGGCTGGCTCCCACCGCCTCCACCACCGCCGCCCTCGCCATGGGCGACGCCCTCAGCATGGCCCTCCTGGAGCGACGCGGCTTCACGGTGGAAGACTTCGCGGTGCTCCACCCGGGGGGTCGGCTGGGCAAAAAGCTTCTCCGGGTCGAGGACGCGATGCACGCCGGCGACGACATCCCGCGGGTGGCACCGGAGACGCTCATGAAGGACGTGCTCTTCGAGATGACCCGGAAGCGCCTGGGCCTGACCACGGTCACGGATGGGGAGGGCCGGCTCTTAGGAGTGATTTCGGACGGGGACCTCCGGCGGCAGATGGAACGCTACGGGTACACGCTCTTCGACCGCTCGGCCGGAGAGTGCATGACCCGGGACCCCGTGCTCGTGGGCCGCCGGGAGCTCGCCACGCGCGCCCTGGACCTGATGGAGACGCGCAAGATCACCGCCCTGCTCGTGGTCGACGAGGCGGGGGTCATCGAGGGAGTCCTGCACCTGCACGACCTCTGGAAGACGGAGATGATCTGAGTGGGGCCGGCCAATAACGATGAGGCCCTGGCCCAGCGCTGCCGCGCCCTGAAGCTCATCCTGACC
>DATMQU010000560.1:0-2524 GCA_035566715.1 Vicinamibacteria bacterium | reverse complement strand
CATGTGCTCCTCCCCGGATACGCGGACTACGCGAACACCGCCGCCGCCAGCCTCTTTCCCCCCAACGCCTTGATCACCGATCTGGCCCGTGCCCAGGGTGCGATCAGCGGCTACGTTCACCCCCTGGACGAGGACCCCCGGGCGGAGAGGGCGGAGGCCTCGCTCATCGCCGGCTTGCCCGTCGACGCCGCCCTCGGCCGGGTGGACTACTGCGAAGTCGTCGGGTTCAGCGACCACCTGGCCACGAACCGGTTCTGGTATCGGCTCCTGAACTGCGGCTTTCGCATACCGGCGGGGGCGGGCACCGATGCCATGACCAACTACGCCTCCCTGCGCGGGCCGGTGGGCATGAACCGGGTGTTCGCACGGTCCTATGGCCTGGACCACCGCCGCTTCTTGGAGGCGATCAAGGCCGGTCGCACCATCGCCACCAACGGCCCCCTTGTGGAGCTAGCCCTGCGGCCGGCCCACTCGGAACGGCCGTGGGCGGAGGCGGGGGACGAGATCACCCTGCGCACGGGTGGCCGGCAGCTGGAGGCCCGGGTGCGCCTCAAGTCCTTCGTGGCCGTGGACCGGCTCGAGGTCGTGGGCAACGGGGAGGTGGTGGCCACGGTTCCGCTCGCCCCCGACGGAATGACCGCGGAGGCGACGGTGAGGTTGCCCGCGGCCCCCGGGTCCGCCTGGTATCTCCTGCGGGCCTGGAGCGAGCGCGCCCGTTACCCCGTGCTCGATCACTACCCCTTCGGCACCACGAGCCCGATCTACGTGACGGTGGCGGGGGCACCGGTGCGCTCGCGGGCCGACGCCCTCTACTTCGGGGCCTGGGTGGACCGCCTGAAGACCTGGGCCGCCAGCCACCCCGGCTGGAACACGGCCGGGGAAAAGGAGGCCGTGCTCAACATGCTGGCGGAAGCGGGCGCTGTCTATCGCGAGCGCGCGACGGGACCCTCCGGGGCCCGCCCCCGACCGTGAGCTCCTCCCCGCCCTCGCCCGGGAGGAAGGACCGCCCGCTCGTCCGCGGCCTCCTGGCGGGGGCCCTGCTCTTTGGGATGGCGGCGCTCCTCGTCCTCTCCAGCCTCCACAAGAAGCTCTCCTATGACGAATACGACAACCTCGCCTACGGACACCAGGTGCTCTCGCGGGGACCCACACCGCCGCCGAACGGCCAGCGCATGCCCATCCTGGCCCTGAACGCGCTCGCCTGCCGGGCGGAGGGCTGCCGGGAGAGGGAGGTGGATGCGACGGAGGCGGGCCGCCTCCTCGTCCGCCTCCCCACCATGCTCTTCGCGCTCCTTTTGGGAGCGGCGGTGTTCGGCTGGGCGTCCGAGATGTTCGGCGGCGCGGCCGGCCTGCTGGCCCTCGCCCTCTACGTGTTCAACCCCTCGTTCCTCGCCCACGGCAAGCAGGTCACGAGCGACGTGGCGGCCGCCTTCTTCCTTGTGCCCTGCCTGTGGACGGCCTGGCGGCTCGCCCGGGGCCGGGGTCCGGCCGGGCCCAACCTCCTGGCCTCCGCCTTGGCCCTGACGGGCGCCCTTCTCTCGAAGTACACGAGCCTGCTCATCCTGCCCGTGCTGGGCGTGCTTCTGGCCTGGACCCTCGTGGCCCGCCGCCGGCGTCGGGAGCGCCTCGCCCCGCCCCTCGTCGCGGCCGCCCTCTTCACCGTTTTCCTGCTGTTCTTCCTGAACGCGGCCTATCTCTTCCGGGGAACGTTTGCGCGGAGCGACCACTACGCCTGGAAGAGCGAGCGGCTTCAGACCCTGGGGCGGCTGGCCCTGCCCCTGCCGCTGCCGCGGGTCTTCGTCCTCGGCCTCGACTTCTCGTACTACGTCCAGGAGCACCCGGACGTGGGCCGCGGCAACAACTACGTCTTGGGACGGCTGAGCACGGAGGGGACCGCCTACGCCTTCCCCCTCATGATCCTCCTGAAGACCCCGCTCGCCTTCTTCCCCCTCCTCCTGCTCGCGGCGCGGTCGCCAGGCTCCGGGGAATCCCCCCCCGACGCGGCCTTCCTGCTCCTCCCCTTCACCCTCATCACTGCCTTCTTCAGCCTGCTCGTGGCGCCCCAGCTCGGCATCCGCTATCTCCTGCCCGCGCTGGTCTGCCTCATCGTGTATGCGGGACGCGCGGCAGGGGCCGGAAGCCCCCGCGCGGCAAGCCTCATGCTCGTCCTCACCGCCTGGCACGCCGGCTCGACGCTCTCCTACCATCCCCACTACATGTCCTACTTCAACGAGCTCATCGGGAGCCGGGTCAACGCCTACCGCTTCCTGGCCGACTCCAACCTGGACTGGGAAGACAGGTCCTGGGACATCGCCCGCTACCAGGAGCGGCACCCCGAGGTCCCCCTCGTGATCGAGCCCCCGCAGCCCCAGCCCGGCCTCCTCTTGGTGGGAGCCAACAAGCTGGTGGGCGTCTATGAGCCCGAGCGCTACCGCTGGCTGCGGGAGAACTTCACGCCCGTGGGCCACATCGGGTACAGCTATCTGCTCTTTCGGGTCACGCCGGAACGACTGCGCGAGGTCCT
>DATMQU010000559.1:0-6407 GCA_035566715.1 Vicinamibacteria bacterium | reverse complement strand
GGCGGACTGCCCCTTGGGGGCCAGGCTGCCGATCACCCGGAAGGGCAGGTCTCGGACGCGGATCGTCTTGCCCACCGGCTCCTCCTCGCCGAAGAGCCGGGTGGCCACGCTGTGTCCCACCAGGCACACCGTAGCCGCGGTGTCGACCTGTTGCGGCGAGAAGACGTCCCCGCTCACCACCGTCCAGCGGCGAATGCTCAGGTACTCGGGGGAGACGCCGCGGTAGGTCGTGCGCCAGTTCTGGTTTCCGTAGATGACTTGGATGCTGGAGTCGACCTGGGGCGAGCAGGTCTTGAGGGCGGGGACGGAGTCCAGGATGGCCTGCATGTCGGCCAGCACCAGGGTCGGGGTCGTGCCCGTCCCTGTGCGGATGCCGTTCACGTTGCGTCCTCCCGCTTCGACCCAGATCAGGTTGTCCCCGAGCATGAGGAGCTGCTCGTGGATCTGGGCCGACCCTCCCTCCCCGATGGCGACGGTGGAGATCACCGCGCTCGTCCCGATCGTTATCCCAACCGCGGTCAGGGTGGCGCGGAGGGTGTTGCGGGACAGCGCCGCCCACGCGATCCGCAGGGCAATGGCCGCGTCGTTTGTGAAGGTCAATGGGCCCGCCCCGCCCGCACCCAGGCCCGTTTCCACTCCCCGCTCAGCACAAAGGCAGGGAACCTGAAGAACTGCTCCGCGAGGATGCGCCCCAGGAAGTTCCCGGGGCCGGCGAAGGGGATGGGAGGATTTGTCTCCCTCCGATGGCCGAAGCCCTGGAGGGCGAGCGACAGGACGGGGCCGGCGGTCAGTGCCATCGCCCCCCGCCACCATTCCGCGATGAGGCTCCCGATCAGGGCCAGGGCCGACACCACGAAGACGGGGACCATGAGGGCGTGGATGGCCAGGTTGATCCGATTCGAATGGAAGTGAGCGTAGTCGTTCATCGCCGAGGAGTCTTGCTCAAGCCGCGCTCGGAGTCGCAGGGGGAGGCCCGTAGCGCGGCCTCTCCGCCGGCCGGGGGCGGATCGCTCCGGCTCAGAGCCGACTGCCCAGGATGAGGCGGCGCAGAATGTGCCGGTGACATCGCGGTTCGTCTTTAGCGCAATGGCAGAGGAGGGTCACCGGACCCATTCGCGCGAGCGCCCCTATCAGGCGAAGCGTGAATTTCTGACCATGGTTCTTGATGGTCGCGCTGCGAGCGTCTATCCGTCCGCTCATGAGCAGCTCGGCCCGGTATTCCCGGGCGAACCGGGCCCACGACATCCCGCCCTGCTGGATGGCCTTCAGGAGGCGCTCGCTCGGCCCCAGAGAGGCCATCCACACGTGGTAGCAGCTCTTGGGCAGGCCCCGGCCGCGAAACCGTGTGGCGAGTATCCGGAGGCCGTCGCCCTTTCGGTGGATGGGGCTCGATACCGACTTGGTCTTGAGCATGCCTGCTCCCGCTCGGGTCAGCATCGAGGGCGTCGGGGCCCTGCGCTCGCGCGAGGGGCCGTCCTCGTTGGTGGGAGGGTCTCCGGCCTTGATCGGCATCAGAAGCTCCCAAGATGGACAGACCTGGCCAGCGGACGACCCACCTCCAAACGATACCCTCCTCACCGTCGGGTTGGCAAAGCTCGAGGGAAACGGGAGAACCGGCCGGGGAGCCTATTCAATTACTTGTACGACCTCGAGACGGCCCGCTCGTGGACGCCGACAGGCTGCGCGGGGACCCATACTGCGGCGTTTGACCCATGCTCACGGGTTCACTCGTTGGCAAGCTGCCGGAGCGTGGGCATGACCTCGACGTTCCGGGGGTCGACCTCCGTGGCCGCGACGTCGGGGAGGGCCCTAGCCTCTACTCGATCGCAACCGGCTGCCGGGGGTCGCGTTCGGTCAAGCACTCCGAGGAGTTGGCGGGTGTTTCAACGGGATAGGGGGTCTCCATGTCTAAAGGAATGGTGCTGGAGGAGAAGAATGAATAGCAAGCTTTTTGGAATCAGTATGTTGGGGGTCGCTCTGGGCCTGACTCCGGTCATGGCGGTGAGCGCCGAGGCGCCGGCGGACAGCGGCCAATCCCGCGGCGGGGAGCGACGCTTGGGGCGTGCTGCTGACTACTTGGGTCTGACCGCGGACCAGCAGGCGACCTGGAAGTCCCTGTTCGAACAGCACAAGGCGGAGATCGAGCCCCTGCGGCAGGAGGGCCACCAACTGCATGAGCGGTTGAAGGCGGCGATGAGCGCCCAGAATCCCGACCCCACCGCCGTCGGGGAGGCCACCTTGGCCCTGAAGAACCATCGGGAGAAGATGAAGGCCGCGCACACGGCCTTCCAAACCCGGCTGACCAGCACCCTGACTCCCGAGCAAAAGACGAAGTTCGAGGCGCTCAAGGCCGCCCACCACGCCCATCGCCACCGCGGCTGGCGCGGCGGCCACCAGGACGGGCAGCCCAACCCCGAGGCTCCAGGGAAGCCGCCGGCTCCGGCTCAGGGCTAAGTCCGGGGCGGGTTCACCCGGGGGGGATGGGAAGGCACACACTGGTTCTGCCCCTCCGGACCGGCGCCCGGCCGGGTGAGGTGTCTTCACGATTCCCCGCGGTGGGAGTTCCTAGCCCCCGCTCTGCCGCACGAATTCGGGCTTGACGGGCGCTTCGTTCCAAGTCATCCGGACGGTGACGCCCTTAAGCCCGGGTGGTTTCGGCGGTCTGCGCCGCGGCCACGAATTTTTCCTCGGCGAAGCGCCAGTTCGCCAACTTCCAGAAGGCATCGAGGTAGCGGGCGCGCGCATTGCGGTAGTCGATGTAGTAGGCGTGCTCCCAAAGGTCGCAGGTCAGCAGGGGAATGGCGCCCGAGGTGAGCGGGCAGTCTGCATCCGGCGCCTCCTCGATCTCCAGTTTGCCGTCCTCCCTGCAGACCAGCCAGCACCAGCCGCTACCGAAGAGTCCGAGAGCGTTCTTGGCGAAGGTGGACCGGAAAGCCCCAAACGAACCGTAGCGCTTGCGGAGTGCATCCGCGAGGTGCCCGTCCGGCTCGCCGCCCCCCTGTGGGCTCAGGCAGTTCCAGTAAAAGCTGTGGTTGAAGTGCTGGGCCGCGTTGTGGAAGATCGTTCCCGCGGACCGGCGGACGATCTCCTCGAGCGTGTAGCGGGCAAAGCGGGTCCCGATGATCTGTGCGTTCAGGTTATCGACGTAGGCCCGGTGGTGCTTCCCCCAGTGGTACTCGAGGGTCTCCCCCGAGAGATGGGGGGCGAGAGCGTTCAGGCCATAAGGCAGGTTCGGCAGCACGTGTTCCATTTTCACCCTCCTTTGTTGAGCGGTTGTGGGTTGACGGCCGTACGCGACCGCGAGCGCCGCGGGAAGAGGAGGTGGAGGGGCAGGACACGTTCCCGCCGACGTTCCGCTTCCAGGTTCAGGACCCTGGCCTTGAGGAGATCCCGCAGGGAGATCAGACCCACCAGCATTCCGGGGTCCTCCCGGTCCACAACCGGAAAGCGCGTGAGCCCCGTCTCCGCCATCCGGTAGACGACCACCCGCAACGGCTCGTCGGGGTAGGCGACGACCGCCTTGGTGAGGAGCAGATCTCCTAGCCGACCGGAGGCCTCCGTCCCCACGACCCGGATCAGCTCCTGGAGCCGCTTGCGCGTGGCCACCCCCAGGAGGCGGCCCACCTCGTCCACGACCGGGTAGAGGCGCTGGCCCCGCCCATCGTGGGCGCCGTGGAGGGAGCGGGCCAGTTCGAGGAGGGTCATGCTCGCGGGCAGGGCGGCCATGTTGGTGCGCATGACCTCCCGCACGAACAGGATCTCCAGGGGATCGACCGCGTACTCACGGCTCAGGTGATAGCCGCGCCGGCTCACCTTCTCGGTGAGGATGGAGCGGCGCAAGGTGAGCACGGTGAAGGCGTGGGCGACCACGGCGGCAAGAAGCAGGGGGAGGGCCACGTTGAGGTCGTGGGTGAGCTCGATCGCAAAGACGACGCCGGTGAGGGGCGAGCGCATAGTCCCGCCCAAGATGGCCCCCATACTCACCAGGGGCCAGAAGCCCGCCCCCTCGCCGGGCAGGAAGGCGGCCTCCAGCCCGCCGAGCGCCCCCCCCATCATGAGGAGGGGGGCCAGCACACCGCCCGAAGTGCCCGAGCCCAACGATACCGCCCAGATCACGGACTTCACGAGCAGGACCCCCAGGATCACCTGCCGGGGCACATCGCCCTGGAGCAGCCCGCCGATGGTCTCGTAACCGACCCCCAGGGCCTGGGGGAAGATCAGGCCCCCCGCTCCGATGACAAGGCCTCCCAGCGCCGGCCACCACATCCAGTGGATCGGCAGGCGGGCGAACGCATCCTCGGATGCATATACGGCGAGGGTCAGGAGGACGGAGAGGACGCCGGCCAGCAAACCCACGAGCGCGCAGGCCAGCAGGCCCTCAGAGCCGATGAAGGTCGGGTGGGCCGGGGTGGGGAAGAGGGGGCCCTCGCCGAGGAGGCGGTGCCGGACGGCGGTCGCGATGGCGGTGGCCAGGGCCACCGGGATCAGGCTGCGGGGCTTCCACTCGAAGAGAAGCAGCTCCACCGACAGCAGGACCGCCGCCAGCGGGGAAGCAAAGGTGGCCGCCATCCCCGCGGCCGCTCCCGCGACCAGCAGCGTGCGCCGTTCCGTGCTGGTGAGGTGGAAGAGCTGAGCCACCATCGAGCCAAAGGCCCCTCCCGTCATGATGATGGGCCCCTCCGCTCCGAACGGCCCTCCGGATCCGATCGAGATTGCGGCGGAAAGAGGCTTCAGGAGCGCGACCTTGGGTTCCACCCTCCCGCCCTTGAGCAGGATGGCCTCGATGGCCTCGGGAATGCCGTGCCCCCGGATGCGCTCGGAGCCGTAACGGGCCATCAGACCCACGAGGAGCGCCCCCAGGACGGGCACCAAGATCACAAAGAGCCCCAGGTGGTGGCCCGCGGGGGAGACGAGGGTGACATCCCAGCGCTGGAAAAAGAAGATGTTGGTGAAGAGCCCGATCAGGCGGAGTAGGGCGAGGGCGACAAAGGCGCTGAGGGCGCCGATCCCAAGCGCGATGGCTGAGACGAGGAGGACGCGGGGGGTGGTCGTGAAGTCACCGAGCCGCTCCCCTCCACCCTCCAACATGTCCATTCGCAATATATATCGGAATACGATATGATAACAAGTGGCCCCTCGCACTTCCTCCCAAATCCGGGGGTGGCCCCGCCTCCCCTATAATGGGCGGCGCAGGGTGGGAGGGCCGCGGAGAACCATGCTGACGAGGGCCCCCAGGGTGAGCCAGGCGGAGTACGAGGCCCTCGCCGGGTTCCGCTACGCCCTCCGCCAATTCCTGCGCTTCAGCGAAGAGGCCGGTCGCGTCGCAGGTTTGAAGCCTCAGCAGTACCTGGCCCTCTTGACGCTCAGGGGTTTCCGGGGGGGCAAGGGACTCAGCATCGGCGAGCTTGCCGAACGTCTCCAGGTTCGGCACCACAGTGCGGTCGGCCTCGTTGACCGCCTCGCCTCCTTGGGACTGGTTAGACGGGAGGAGGGGCGAGACGACCGACGCCGCGTCTACGTGAAGCTGACCCCGCGCGGAAGCGCAAAGCTGCTGCGGGTCGCGATGGCGAACCGGGGCGAGCTGCAGCGGATCCGTTCGCGTTTTCAGTTGCTGCTTCGGATCTTGAAGACGGATATGCGCGCGAAGTAGCTCCCGGCGGGAGCGACGCAAGCGGCGGCGACACTCGTGTGGCCGGGCCCAGAAACGGCTATCCTAGGAACATGGCTTGGGCTTCCGTCCCCGGAGGGCGGCATGGGTGCGGGGCCTCCGCAGCCAAGCTCATCCGCCTCCGCCAGGCGGCGGCTATGCTTGCCCTTCTCATTTCAACCGCCTGCGGCTCCAGCATAACCGCGCCGCCCACGAATTCCCTGCTCGATCCCTCCGAGCCGAGGTCGCCCAATCCTGCCCTGACCGTGTCCGCCGCCGGTGTCGATCCTCAAACGTTGCATCTTGATTCACCGGTGAGCGTAAAGTTCACGAATGCAGACCATGTGGCGCATAAGTTCGAGGCGGCGCTGGAGTTGGGCGACGGGGACTGCCCAGAGATGAACCAGTTGCCGACGCTGGAACCAGGGCAAAACGGCTCCGTCGCGTTCACGCGGAGCGGGGTCATCTGCGCGTTCCACGACGCCGGGGCCCCCACCAACTTCGCCTTCAAGGGGTTGATCGTCCTCCACTAGCGGAACGGCAGGGGAATACGGATGGGATCCGAATCGCCACCTCGGGCCATACCGACAAGAAAAGGCATATTCCTGACCGTGCTGGGCATCGGGCTGTTGAGTTTTGGGTCCCCGGCGAGGCCTTGCGACTCCTCAAGCTGCTCTCTCCTTACCCGGGGCGAGAACGGGTTAATCCCGAAGAAGAAGCTTCGGCTGGACCTGTCTTTCGGCTACACCGACCAAGGGCT